>JAFGEK010000045.1 GCA_016931625.1 Deltaproteobacteria bacterium
CAGAAATCCTGCCTGCGACTTGCCACAAGCAAGCCTCAGCATGATTTTGCTGCGCGCGCGGCCATCGTTTACGCGGCTTTCGTGAATCTCTCGGTCCAACATTTAGGGACACCCCCTAAATAAAAACTATTTATTCAATGGTGTGAAAAAATGTCGAGCAACGCAAGCTCCGGGTCAACGGCTGCAACTGCACTTAGTGGCACTTTACCTCCAGTTCAATATACCTTTAACACCGCGCAAAACGTAAGTTCATCATGGCGTGTACGTCGTATTGAACTTAATGAACAAATTTTTGCACCTTATGAATGCACCGTTGATCTCGCGACATCAGATCTTGATATAGTCCCAACCGATCTTGAAGGCGACTCATGCGTACTTACGATTGAGCGCGGTTCAATGATTAAAAGAGTATGTGGCATAATTTGGAAAGTTCAATGGCGCGGCACAATTGTTGACGCTGCATTATTACGCGTACAGTTCAAACCGGCATTAGCTGCCATGGGCCATACTTTTAACTCACGAATTTTCCCTCAAGAACAATCCATTAAAGACACTTTACAACAAGTATTAACTGAAGGTTTGCAACCTTACCAACGTACAGTTGATTTAGCGAACCTTACACGCGAATACAAACCACGTGAGTATTGTGTGCAATATAATGAATCTGATTTAGCTTTCGCTATGAGAATCATGGCTGAAGAGGGAATTTATTTTTATTTCGATCATTCCGGTGAAGAAGAAAAACTCTATTTAGTGGATAGTAACGAAAAATGTCCTGCATATGAATCAGCTAATGGCCTTGCGGTTCCAGTAATTAGCCCAGAATCGCCTACAGCAAATCTTGGCATTGAAACTATTCATAATTTATTTAGCGCTCGAGAATTGCAATCAACTGGTTCTGTCATGCGTGACTTTGATTGGACAAGACCAAAATTAGATTTAACTGCAACCGATGGTGCTGCTGATGTTTTAGGGCGTGAACGAAATGTTTATGAGTATCCAGCACCACAAGTTCTTGGCGATTACGATAAAGGTAAATTTACCTATACACGTGATGAAGGCAAAGAACATGCTGAATTACGCCGGCAAGAATTTGAGACGCAAATGCAGCAAATTGCGGGTGAAGGTAAAGTCTCTGGGCTAATGGCTGGGCAAAAACTAGAAGTCGGTGGCGAAGTCATGCTGCCTTTAACAACACAATATTTAATTACTGCTATTAATCATATTGGTGAAGCTCCTGAAGAAAACATCCACGAAATGGACGTGCGCGAAAATAATGCAGATCGCTATCATAATAGCTTTACCTGTATTCCTCTCGATGTACCTTATCGCCCGTGCGCACGTCCACGTCCGGTAATTCATGGGCCGCAAACTGCAAAAGTAGTTGGCCCTGCTAATGAAGAAATCTTCACCGATGAACATGGTCGTATAAAAGTACAATTTCACTGGGATCGCCAAGGTCAGAATAATGAAAATTCTTCTTGCTGGATACGAGTAGCACAAGCATGGGCTGGTGCTGGCTGGGGTTTTGTTTTCTTGCCACGTATTGGCATGGAAGTTATTGTACAATTTCTTGAAGGTAATCCTGACCGTCCTCTAGTAATGGGTTGCGTTTATAATGGGGACCATCCTCCTCCATATAAACTCCCCGATAAAAAAACTATTAGCGTCATTAAAACATCAAGTTCATTAGGTAATAAAGGTTATAATGAGTTTCGTTTTGAAGATGCTGCTGGCAGTGAAGAAGTGTATTTACAAGCACAAAAAGATTTAAATGAGTTAGTTAAAAACAATCATTCAACTACAGTTAATGCCAATCAAACTCTAACTGTTAATAATAACCGCAATAAAACCATTAAGAAAAATGAAACCAACACTGTCGAAGGTGAGCGCACTACCACCATCACTAAAAAAGAAACACGTACCTTTAAAGATGACCGTGAAACCACGGTTAAAGGTAATGATAAATTAACCATCGAGAAAAAAAGCGAGGTAAAAGTAACCGACAAATTGACCGAAACGTTTGATGGCGGTCGCGGTACTACTATTAAAAAGGGAGATACCTTAACTGTTAATGAATCAAACAAAACCACCACCGTCCACGGCGAATATAACATTACTGCAGATACTCAATTTAAAGTCACTCAAGGTGGAGATTCACTTTTAATAAAAGATTCTGCAACTCTTACATCTGCTGGCGACATAAAGCTTAGCAACAATGGTTGCAGTATAACTGCTGGGAATGATGGCAAATTAAGTATCACCGCAAACAGTGAAGTTTCTATCACCTGCGGCTCAGCAAGTATAACTCTTAAAAGTGATGGCACTATTGATATTACCGGTCAAACCGTAACAACGGGCAGCGCCAATAATAACATCAAATTTGAGCCAGCCGGCACAACAGTAAGTGGTGTTAAAATCACTTCTGCTGCGGTTGGCATTCATGAAATTCAAGGTGCTCTTGTTAAGATCGGTTAAACTTCTATGCGTAAACTCGTTGAAGAAATGCGATTGCGCTGTGAATCTTTTGTAGCACAACGCCAAGATCTCGCTTTGATAGTTAAAGCTGGTCTTAGTGAATATGTGCCTTTAATGAGCACTCTCGATGGTTTAGAAAAATCAGATGCTTCAAATATGTTTTGGCTTTTTGCTGACCCATTTATTACCAGCGCCGAATATGTAGACACTTTGGCTAATTCTTTTAATTTGCGTTGCAAAGCATTAATTGAAGCATTAAAAGAAGAACAATCGCCTATACCACCTATCCCTGAAATTATTGCTAATTCACAAGCTGATTTGATAACCCGTTTAAAACAACTAATGATTTATGCACGCGATTTACTGCCTAATCCTGATAACTCTGATGTCATTTTTGGTTTTCTTCCAAGTGAAATAAATAATTCTGCAGATTACGCCAGTTTAATGCTTAAATTATTGCAACACGAGCTGCCGATACCTTGGTGTCATCATATGCGTATTTTTATACGCGAGGATAGCGATACAGCTATTTTATATAAACGTACTCAAACTATTCCATACGCTCAAGGATATGCACCGGATTTTAGTCCACCGGCTATTGAAAAATCTCTAATCGATGAAGCACATGATGACAAATTAAGTTTGCCACTGCGCATGCAATCATTTTTTATTTTAGCCGGTCTTGATTTAGCACAACGTCGCTATAGCGATGCTATTGAAAAATATGGTTTGCTATCACGTTATTATTTAGCAGAAGGTAATAAACCTTTAGCAGCCTTAAGTTTAAATGGTCTTGGTGAAGTAGCAGAACGTGGCAATCAACTTGAAGCTGCACAAGATTATTTTGAAAGAGCTCTAACCCCCGCTATTGAATCTGAGTCACTACCCGCATTAATTAACATCACCCTCAACCTCGCCAATTTACATCGTCGCGAGCAGCGCTGGCAGCAAGCCCGCGACCATTATGATGCCGTAGCAAAATTAGCTCAAGGTTGTGCCAATCCGATGCTTAAAATTCGCTGCCTCGAACAAATTGGTTTCTGCTGTTACAAATTAGATGATAAAAAAGCCGCCTTTGAAAATTGGGATGCTGGTTACGAATTAGCCAAAGGAGTTGAAGCCGAAAGCGAACTACTCAATTGCCTTGAACGTCTGCGCAATCTCTATGCTGAACTAGGTATGAAAGATGAAAAGGCAGAAGCAGAACGTGAAATTAAAGAACTGCGTCGCCGTGGTGTGGAGGCTTCACCTCAATGAGTGAGTTAACTCTTTTACTAAGCCAAACCATTGAAGGCACTGGCAAGAAACTATCAGCACCACTGCAAGGTACAGGTGAACCACCAGCTGATGGGCTGCCACCACGGGCGCCAAACCCAGCACGCACGGTCGCCGATATTGCTGGTAGAGTAACTGCAGTTTTATCACTGCCTATGGACCTTATTAATGCTGGCGTAGCTGCTGCAACTAATGTCATATCTGACATGTTGCCTAAATTTCCAGCAGCTCATTTAACTTCGCTTTATGTTGGCATACCACATGCACACTCACATCCGCCAAGCCTCATTCCACCTGCCCCACCAGTCCCCCTACCAAGTATTGGTTGTGTGTTATTTGGTACTTGCGTGCAAGTATGGATGGGTGGCCTGCCAGCGGCACGCGCTGGTGATATTGGCATTGCACCAACTTGCGTAGGCTTTGCCCCATTTTTTACCATTTTTTTAGGCTCATCAAAAGTTTTTGTAGGTGGTATGCGTGCTGCGCGTGTCACCGATATTTGTACGGCATGCACCCCAAGCAAAGACGGAGCTACACGTGCAGCAGCGGCAGCAGCTAAAGCAGCGAGTAAAGCAGCGATGATGGCTGCAACAGTCGCAAGCGTTGGCATAACTGTATTACAGAATGCTGGCAAAATTGCTGCGGTAGCCGGTGCCGTAGCAGATGCTGCAGATGCTGCGACAGAAGAAGATGCTAACTTAGCTGCAGCCCAAGCTCTAAGTGCTGGTATGGCCATTGCGCAATTAGCAGCAGATGCAATTGCTATGGCCATGACCGCAGCAATGGGTAAAGACCCCGCAATCCCGCCGGCACTCCCTGGGTTTTTAGTAACTGGGGCCTTCAACGTTCATGTGGCTGGTATGCCCTTTCCTAATATTCCTGATCCAGCACAGTGGTTATTAAAAAAACTTAAATTAAAGTTGAATCGCTATAGAAATCAAAACAGAACAAGGAGAGGTGGCGGCGGAGGATGTCCTTAAATGATTACTAGCTTTTTTTACAATCAGGATCATGGACAATGAGTCGAAACAATTGTCCTAATAAACGAACACCATATTCTCACCTACGTCGCTACTTAGGTGATCCAGTTGACGTTGTCACTGGTGCAGTTGTCGATAATGATACTGATTTTCGTCTACCTGATGCTGATCTGCCGATTGAGTTTATTCGCTATTATGATAGCCGTCATGCTAACGAAGAGCGTGATTTGGGCTGGGGCTATCGTCATTGTTATGATCTTGAACTACGCACCGATCTTGATGGCATGACCTTCATCGATGCTCAATGGCAAGAAACTAATTTTCCGTTTTTAAAAAACGATGGCGATGAAATTGAAAACGAAGGGTTAATCCTTTCACGAATTAATCATACACAATACACCATCCGTTCACCCAAAGGCCCAAGCCATCATTTTACTTTTGTCAATTTCAGACGTAGTGCAACCCTTACTCATATAAGTAATGGCAACAAAAGTATTTCTTTTAAATATAATAAAAGCGGAAAAGTCACGGTAATTCAAGCGAGCAATTATTTTAAATTGCAAATAGACTATATAGGTAGATATATTAAAAGCGTCAGCCTGCACGACCGCAAAAAGCCAAATCCTCAATTTCTCATTCAATATAGCTACGACGACAAAGGTCACTTAATTAAAGGGGTCGATGCCTATAAATCAATATTCACCTATGATTATGATGCTGCTCATCGCCTCACCCGTAAAACCAGCCGTAATAATTTTAGCTTTTTATTTAAATATGATACAGATGGCAGATGCATTGACACTCGCGGCGAAGACGGGGCAGAAGCAACTTCGTTTGAATATAAACCAAATGAACGATTAACCATTGTAACTCGTGGTGATGGCGGCATATGGAGTTATTACTACAACGATCAAAACACTATTATTCATATTATTGACCCCTACAATGGCGTAGAACAGTTTAAACTCGATGACAACGGGCTCATCATCGAAGAAATCGACCCCAACGGCAATATTTCTCATATAGAATATGATCAACACGATCAGTCATTATATAAAATTGACCCTTTAGGATATAAAATCTCGCTACCTGAAAATATTGATGACGACCATCCACTTGATCATTGGGAAGGTATCCATCCTCTTGAATGGGAATTAGGAGAAATATATTCACTACCTGAGGCAATGCCCACATCACTCGACCTTAAACATTCTATACCGCCACCACTTGTACCTGTATTCACCAGCATTGATCACCCAAGCGGTGGCAAACCTGTTGATATATGCGACGTTCAAGGTTTACCATTTCGCCAAGAGAACTATGATGGCCGAGCACGTAGTTGGGGATTTGACTTAGAAGGCAACATTAGACGTTATACTGATTTCGATGGCCGCACTACTCGTTATGAACATACTTCTTGGAATTATGAAACTCGCAAAATAGACCCATTAAAAAGAGTCACAACCTCTGAATATTCATATAGCGAACAACTTACAGCAATTACCGATCCTGGCGGAACAAAAAGCGAATATAAATATGATTTAAAAGACCGACTCGTTGAAGTACTACGCCATGGCAGATTACGTGAGCGTTATAAATATGATGCTGCAGGTAATGTGCTTGAAAAACACGATGGTGCAGGCAATTTGCTAATCAGTTACACAGTGGCTCCTGGCAATCTCGAATCAGGGGCAAAACTCGCCTCCGGTGGTACCTATAAATTAGAATACAATGACAATGGTCGCATTATAAATGCAAAGACTGATGCACACACCTGTAATTTTGACTACGATTTCACTGGATTTTGCATTGAAGATAAACGTGATGAAATTGGTATTGAACATCATACAATTCTTGGTGCGGTAATAGAGACCAAAGTATTAGATAAATTTATCACGAGATATCAAAGGAAAAGTGCTGTACCAACTTTCGACGAAGAAACTATCGAAAGTCTAAGAGGCATACAAGCCAATTATCATAATATACTTACAATAACAGACCCCACCGGCAAAGCTCACCGATTTAAACAACTATGCCCAGGTGTGATTGAAAAACAGTTAAACAATGGGCGTATAGAATTAGTACAGTATGATCATAATGGGCGTTGTTTAGCAAAAAGCGTTTATCATAAAGGAGCTCCGCGTCAAGCATGGCGAAGGCATTTTGGCTACTCAGGTGAAGGTGATTTATTAGTTGTAGATGATAGCATTCATGGAATTACTCGCTACACACACGATGGTGCACATCGCTTAGCATCAGCAAAGCATCCTGATGGCAAAGAAGATATCTATGAATATGATGATGGTGATAATTTATTACAAGCACCAGGTCTTAAAGCCAATTATCAATCTGGTAATCGCTTGGCTTTGGCCAATAATGACAATTTTGAGTATAATGAACGTGACCATATCTCTAAACGTCAAGGATTGTTTGGTACTATAAATTATCAATATGACTCACTAGATCAGCTCATAGCTATCGATGGCCCTGATCTAACTTGGCGTGCAAAATATGATGCTTTAGGTCGACGGGTGCAAAAAACCGTCAATGATAAAACCTGGAATTATTACTGGGATAACGACCGCTTAGCTGCAGAAGTATTCCCTAACGGACAATTAAGGGTTTATGTTTATGCTGGCGCCAGGTCGATAGTACCATTGATGTTTGTCGATTACGAAGACATCAACGCCGCACCTGACTCTGGCAATTGTTATTATATTTTCTCTGACCATCGAGGTGCCCCTGAACACATTGAAGATGAAGATGCTGCTGTTGTTTGGCAAGCTAAAATCGATCCTTATGGTCTAGTGCATATAGATGTCGGCGAAGATTTTTATCAACCACTACGTTTCCCTGGGCATTTCTTCGATGCTGAAACCGGACTTCACTACAATCGTTTTCGTTATTATAGCCCAGAACTTGGTCGTTATTTAGAAAGTGATCCAGATGGAATCACCGGCGGGCTAAATCTTTATGCCTACACCAATAATCCATTAACTGAAGTTGATGTTCGTGGACTAGGCAAAAAATGCCCTAATTCGATTAGATGCAGGCTAAAAAGATTAGGCGCGCAATTACGCCGTTCTATTAGAGAAAAAACCCATCGCCAAAAACCTCGCCGCCTTACTGCTGATGAATTGCAAGTTGCGGCTGATTTTTTACATCGATCTATGGGGGACGAAATTGCACGTAAAAATCGCACTACTACAATCACTCAAGGCACAAGAAATGGAAAGACTGTTTTCACCATAACTACTAGCAATGGAAGTATACCTAGAAAAATGAGGAACTCAGCACGACGTTTATTAGGACCTAATGTTGAATTTGCCTCAGGCCCACGAGGAAAACAACCTGGCAATACACATCATGGTGAACAACGTGGTATCGCTGCGACCAACGACCAAACCAATCGTGTGCAAGCATCAAGCAGTGATGCTGGTCATGGTGGGGCTGCATGTGACGATTGTGCTACTGCACAAAATAATGCAGGAGTGCAAAATGTAACTGGTACTCAACAAGATGGTGGTAGAATTAGATAAAGATTTGCATTATGGGCAAAATAAAATTATCACAGTTTTTGTTTTGGTCATATTAGCTTGGAGGCCATATCAGCCATGATCGACCTACTTCCTTTAGATAGTCCACAGTGGAAAACCTTAAAATTATCATCTGGAAAAGCTGGTAGTATTCCTAACAGCATCAGACAGTTTAGTAGTAATCCAAATTTTAAAGGCAAATTGTTTGATTCAATTTGGCAAAGTGCATATCATCAATACAGTTTATATGATGCAATGTTTGCCATAATACCACATTTAGTTAGTATTGCTGATGCTTTACCAGCAGAAAAATGCCTTAATTTATGGCTAGTTGTTGGTGGTGCTGCTGCAATGTACGACCCCAAAATTGAACATGCCCCCAGCAATCTACTACCAGGATATGAACAAGCTATTGCTCATGCAGAACCTCGATGCCTAGAAAACCTACAAACAGCAAAATTAAAACTCAATGAAGCCTACAATTTAATCGTGGCAGCTATTGGTCTTGCCGGGCATGCTGTTGGCAAAATGGAAATGGATAACATGTTTGCTTATGATGATGCAGAATCAAAAGTTATATGCCCAAAAGATGAATCTGAAATTATAGTGTCGGTTAATGATTGGGGATTAGCGGTAATATCATACGATGATGATGACCCACCTTCACCCCCACCAAAAAATGCCAGAGCACCCTTAGCAAATCCTGGCACTTTTAAAGGCAGCAAACGTACACCTAATCCTTGGCAAAATATTGGTGCTGAATTACGTGACTTAGCAACGAAAAAAAATTTGTTAGCTGGTGTACAACCACATATTGAAATTGCTGCGGCTGTGGCTGAAGCAGGTGTTACCGCAAAAGTAAAACCAGGTGCCATTTTTTCACTTATCGGAGCATTGCTTACTTATAAAGGTTTTCCCAAACCTGCATTAAAATATTTTCATTTATGGGATTCTATTGAATGTCCTAATTGTCAATCTAAATTGATATTCGCTGATAACTGGTGGGGATTGCGTTAGTTTGTCGTTGCTTTTGATTATTAGCTGCACTGCATTATTCAAATTCGTAAGCAGTAATAAATAAAACGTATTTTACTCTAACCCACAAAGTTAATTAAATAACGATCGTAAGTAAAAGTTGAAATATAACATAATCAAAAAAGCATAATATTTTAAGAAGTTTATAAGCATCCCTAAAAAATGACTTAATGCAATAATATACTTGAATTAATTGTTTGAATTTTTATAAATACTTACCCATTGTCACGTAACTTACTAAAATTGTTGTGTTTATTATATTTCATATACGAAACTCAGGTTTTCTTGGTTTACCTGGCCACTATTCTTATTTAGCAACGATTTTCCCTCACTGTCGATAAACAGCCAATCACGAAGTAGCACAGTTACGCAGTTTTGAAGTTACGAAGTCAAACTGAAACCAAAATGAGGCCAGATGTCTCAATAAATTAAGGAGAGAAGTTATGGCAGAACCAATGAATGTTACGACCTTAAGATGGTACATCCAAGAATTAAATGACACACCAGATAAGAAAATTTCACTAAAGCCTGAAAATTTAACACCTGAACTTAAACAAATAGTCGAAAACGCTACTGGCAAAAAGCTAGAAGACGGCACATCTGTTGAGTTTACTTGTAAGCAATTTAGTGATTGGGTTACTGATAAAATAGCAGTGGAAAACTGGGGCGGCGACTACCGAATGCTATCCCCTGATAAATTACCTGCCGGTTTAACTGGTTTGTCACCTGAACAAGTCCTGGATGGCACTTTTGCAATTATTAATAGAATTAATAACGGAGTACCTACTACAATTACTGCGGATCAATTTAATGCTGGTAGCGATCCGGCTGTTGTTATATTTGCAAAGACCGCCGAAGGTTTCGATATGAAACCTGAAAATGCGGCTAAGTTTGTAGATCAATTTAATGCTAATACAACACCAGAGAGTGTTAGCTTTAAAGATGAAAAAGGCACAAAAGGCCAAAATTGGCAGCAAGCAAAAGAACTATACGCCACAAATTATGAGCTTTATGTAGCCCTTGATAAGAATCAGATCCCAGGTGTTAGCGCAGAGATGAGCGCAGCTCTCAAAACTGAATTACAACAACGCTTAGTCAATGAAGCTGCCAAAGATATTATTTCATTTGCCTCTAATAAAGACAACCTATCGATTCTTGCAATAATGATTAAAAATCGTATTAATCAGTATAGCCTGAAATCAGAGGATGTTAAGGCAGCAGTGAGTAGTTTAAAACCTGGAAATGCAGATGTAATATTAAAGGGAATAGAAAATAGTAAAAATGCTAAACAAGGTGCCGCAAATAGTAAAGGTAATATCGCTTCTATTTCTAACGGTGGTACTATTGTCAAGTTCGATACACATGGTGGTCACATCACTGGTTTCCATAAAGGCGGCAGCAATATGTTGGCCGAATCCTCAAGCGAACCAATGAACTTTGGCGGCACTTTTGCACTCTCGTCAGATGATTTTCCGTATGCAACAGCTTTTACCCAAGCAAATTACTCCTGTATAGTATTAGATAATAAAATTATAATGAAAAGCCCCGTTGACCCTGAAAGCGAACAAAGCCTTACGAAAGAATTCACGGTTGACCAAAATGGCATTTTCACGGCCAAGTGTTATACAACTAACCACTCTAAAGAAAATAAAACATTCTCACCAGAAGCGATGATTCGTCTGCCTCTATCAGGCTTTGTAAGTTGGAAGAACGATGAAGGCGGATCTTACGTTGATCAAGTTAAAGAGAATGAAACTCAACAATTAGAAGTAGGAAATAAAGATGGATTTGGTTTCTTAAATGCCACTAAGCAAGCCGAGCTACAAAAACCTGATAATAAAGGCGGTAATTTTTATTCACGTTACTTGGATATTGGTGGCGAAGTAGCTTTTTCATTCAAAGGCAATACACTTAAAGTAAAAGCTGTTGATCTTAAAGGCATGACCGTTGAGCAGATGAAAAAAGAACACAAATATGATCTAAAACTCTATGCTGATCCCAGAACCAATTATATGGAGTTTAAACAAAGAGGAAATGAAGTAACATTAAAGCCGGGCGAAACTACCGAGAATCCTCTTACAGTCACCTGGACGTCAGTGAAAGGTACTCTCAGTGAAGATAATCCGAAGTTTTAATTTATTTCGCCTATTTAATATGGATTAAATATTCTTCCGGTCAGGTTGGTGCTTAGTTAAAATTAGCACCACTTGACCGGAAGCATTTATTTTATCGTTTATCTAAAGAATATAATATACTCAAACTTTAATTAGAATCGCGACCGCCAATACCCTTGGTATTAGCAGTAATCGCTTTAGCTGCTTCTTTTGGTCGCAGTGAGCGCGTAGCTTTGCCAGCACGCCAAATTTCAGAATTACCAAGCTCGGCTAATTCTTTACCAAGTTGCTCTTGATAATTTGGGGCACCACAAGATTCAATAACTCGCGCTGTTTCTTTGCCCGAAGCTACACGGTCATATAACCAGTTAAATACCGGCATTACGGCTGCTTTAAAATGTGGTCGCCAATCAAGCGCCCCACGTTGAGCAGTAGCCGAGCAATTGGCATACATCCAGTCCATGCCGTTTTCGCTAACCAGGCGAATCAAGCTTTCGGTAAGCTCTTCAACCGTCTCGTTAAAAGCTTCGCTGGGGCTATGGCCATTGGCACGCAAAACTTCATATTGAGCGTCCATAATACCGGCAAGAGCTCCCATTAATACACCGCGCTCACCAGTTAAATCGCTATATACTTCATGCTCAAATGTGGTTGGGAAAAGATACCCCGAACCAACAGCGATACCTATAGCCAAGCAACGCTCACGCGCCCTGCCAGTAGCATCTTGCGCTACCGCAAAACTTGAGTTGATGCCTGCGCCTAATAAGAAATTGCGACGCACATTAAGACCTGAGCCTTTAGGGGCAACCAAAATTACATCGATATCTGCTTGAGGGATAACCCCGGTTTGCTCTTTATAAACAATCGAAAAACCATGCGAGAAATAAAGCGCATCACCTTTTTTAAGGTGTTTTTTGACATCAGGCCAAATTGCTTTTTGCGCTGCATCAGAAACTAACATTTGCACTATAGTGCCACGCTCTGCTGCTTCTTCAATTTCAAAAAGCGTTTCTCCTGGCTTAAAACCATCGTTAATCGCCCGGTCCCAATCTTTTTTGAATTTTGACGCCTGACCGATAATGACCTTAAAGCCATTGTCACGCATATTAAGTGCTTGCGCTGGGCCTTGTACACCATAACCAATAACGGCAATCGTTTCGTTTTTTAGTACTTCTCTAGCTTTAGCAAGTGAAAACTCGTCACGAGTAACGACCTCTTCTTTAACGCCACCGAAATCGATGGTTGCCATGCAATCCTCCTTCATGCTGTTTTCAAAACGAAAACTGGCAAATTGCTAAATAAAAAAATATGGGGGGCGCAACTTTCAACCACTGCACCAGCGGTTGTCAAGGGGTTGCGCAATTTCGCTCGCTAATAAGCACGATTACACGTTTCTGTCACGCTGTAGATGCATAGTACTAAGGTATTTTTTTTCATGGTTGCCTACCATATAAATATTATTAAAAGATTGCTTAAAATAAAAACCTATCGCGGCAGACAAATAAAACCTGGTATAGTCGTATCTTGCTCAATTTTACCTTTTGCTAAGAGCATATCGACAATTTTTTGTATTTGCTCTTGGCTTGTATTTAGTGCCAAACATAGATCTTCTATCGTACTTGGGCGTCTTGCAAGGATTGCGATAATATCCTCTGTACTACAATTAAGCCCTGCATCCGTCTGATGCCGCGATTTATCAGCAAAAACTGCAATAACTTCAGCTACTGGATTAAATTTACTACATATTTCGTTTAAAGCGGCAGCATTCATAGGTCTTACGCGTTTGTCGGTACCCGGTCGAATAGGGGTATTTAACTGAACTTTATCTGGGGCGATTTTAGTGACTACTTGCACTAAACTTTCAAGATGTTGTGGCGTATCACTGATGCCCTCTAACATCATTATTTCAAGCCAAATTTGACCAGTGTATTCTTGCCGCAGTGCAATAAGACCATCTACGACATTTTTAAACGTAATTGTCGGCGCCGGGCGATTCATAAGGTTAAAAACTTGCTCAGTACCTGCATCTAAACTAGGTAAAATTACATCAGCTTGACTAACTGCAGCACGTACTTCAGGCAAATGAAATAGCGAACCACCTGTAAGAATAGCAACCGGTATATCAGTTTCGTCTTTTATTGCTTTGATTAACTCAGCAAGATCTAAAGATAAAGTGGGCTCTCCTGAACCGCCAAGCGTGATAAAATCCGGCTGTGGACTTAGAGCTAATTTCTTATGTAATTCGGCAATAATCGTCTCTGGGGCAACAAAATGACTTCGTTTAGTAACCTGCAAAGCACTAGAACCAAGTTGGCAATAAATACAGTCAAATGGGCAGTTTTTAAAGGTTATTATATCAACGCCCAAACTCATTTTAAGACGCCGACTCAGTATTGGACCATAAATATGACGAGTTGACATGTTTATCTCATAATGTGGCGTAGCAAAATGATAGTAAAAAAGCTATGTTCATAAAAAATTTGTGAGCTGAAAAAGAAACCTGTGAAAAATAAAGGAATAGCTAATCGTAACCCTCCCGTTAATAATACTTTTTATGTTATGAGAGCTAACATGGAAAAAATGACAGACAGCCCTACTCGACCACGTGCATTATTAACTGCAACTGCAGGCCCAAATTCTGGTGATAGTGTTGGTATTGAAATTGGCACTTGCCGCTTAATTGGCAGGCATCTTTCAGAAAACGAAACTGCTTTTATTGACCGAAACGGTAATCGCGTACTTGATGGATCTGCAAGCGGTATTCTTGAACGCCATCTTAAAGACCGTACGCCCGCAACTGGTAGTCCTACTCCTCATTTTTCTAGTGAAACCTTTGAACGCGCTGCTGATATTATTTTTGCTGATGATTCCATCTCTCGTGCACATGCGATGCTTTTCTATGATGAAAATGCTTTTGGCATTATCGATCTTGCAAGCACTAATGGTACTTTTGTTAATTCTGAAAGAACCACCAGCAAAATTCTGGCAGATGGTGACATCATTAATATTGGCAATAGTGAACTATCCGTCCATATTAATTAACCGTGGTCTACTCTCACTTGCTAATAAATGGCAAAATTTATAGATATCTCAATCTGTTATTTTAATTTTTTACATACATTAATGGAGTTATTAAAAAATGAATCGTGAAGATCTCGAAAAACAAATGAAATCACTTAAACAAAAAGCACAAGCTGCACGCAAAGCAGGCAAAGGCGACAATGCCAAATCTTTTCGCGCTGGTGCCAAACGTTTATCGCGCCAACTACGCGCAATGAAAAAACCGCAAGCTGCTTCTGCTAAAAAAGCAGCAGAAGCATAATTTTCACACTCATCGTGTCAATTGCTGCCATTATCTTTGATTGTGATGGTGTTCTTGTTGATAGTGAAAAAATAAGCTGTAGCGCCTGGTTGCCGGTTTTACATAACCATGGATTAAATATCGCATTAGCTGAAATCGAAAAGTTTATTGGCAAATCAGATCAAGCGGTAATTGAATACATACAGTATAAATATAAACTAAAGTTAGCTCCTGACATTATTGCAGAACGGCAAAATCAATATTTTAAAATGGCCGCTAATTTATTGCAGCCATTTGCTGGTGTTCATAAAGTAATAAGTGAACTACACAAACAAAATATCAAATTGGCCGTTGCTTCATCAGGAGGACACCCAAAGATAGCGTTTTCTCTCAAGGTGGCAGGTTTAACAAATTTTTTTAGTACTATCTGTAGCGCCACAGAAGTAGCAAATGGCAAACCAGCCCCAGACCTATTTATATTAGCCGCTCAACGCTTAGGTATTTTGCCACAACAATGCGTTGTTATTGAAGATTCAATATTTGGTATTCAAGCCGCTTGCCAAGCTAACATGATGTCATTAGGATTCTGTTCAAGCTTTTCTGCTGCAACTTTGCTTAACGCCGGAGCCAACGGTGTATTTAATAATTATGAAGAATTTATCCCCTGCTTAAAAAAACTAAACGATAGCTAGGGGGTGTCCTTAAATGTTGGACTTAAGAGATTCACGAAAGCCGCGTGAACGATGGCCGCGCGCGCAGTAAAATCCTGCTGAGGCTTGCTAGTGGCAAGTCGCAGGCAGAATTTTTGCGAGCACGCGGTCGTAAGTAGCGGATTTCGTGAAGATCGACGGGAGACATTTAGGGACACCCCCTAATTTAAATCTGAAATGGTTCTTGAATTTCTAAACATGCAATACCATCACGGCATTGTACCATTAACTTGGTACCAATTAGAGCGTAATGCCCTGGCAATTTACGACCACGTTCTGTTTCGATACCTTTTCGTATAAAAAATATTTCTTCGCCAAAACGTAGCCAAGGCGTACGAAAGTATGGCGCGGCGCAACAAAAATCTACTAAATGTTCGCAATCCCAGGCAGTTGAATTAATCAAAGCATCTTCAGGTTTAGGACGCGGGGCTCGTGTTGCACAACTATCATCTTGCACTATTCCCTTAAGTCGTCCTTGCTGCAATTTCATTAATACATTGACAAGCAAAGGTGCAGCAGTATTTGCTGCAATTGTGAATAATGTAGCACCCTCTGCATGCGCTGGAGGGTCAAATGAAGTTTGACAAAAAATTACCCCATGATCTTCTTTATCGTCTATTTCGTGAATACTTACCCCATAATTGCGTTCATGACTTTTACTGATCCAAAACAATGGAGAAGGTCCTCGCCACTGAGGTAGCAATGATGGATGGACATTAATTGCTTGCTTTGCGGTACCTAACACAGAAGCAGAAAATAACCGGTCAAAGCCAATACAAACTATATAATCAAGATTAAAATCATTGATTGTACATATGGCGATAGGATCGTTTACATCGCATGTTTCAAGCACCATAAAACCAGCAGCATGTGCAATATCGCTTAATGCATTGCCATCAGGGATCTTGCCTTTTCTTGGTTTACGTAAGCGTTGCAGCATACGATGAGACTGGTTTTTTTTACCTTCAACAACGAGCACTATTTCAAACTGCGCGCTATAATCCAGGAAATATCGCAAAATTGGTGTTGAAAATGGTCCGCTTTGGCCAAAAAATCCTATTCGCATCCAATACTCGCCTAAAATAGGGAAGCGCCCCTATAGAGACATCCTATAATGCTACTAAAGCATTCAAAGTCTATAAACGCTATTTAGAAATGCTGTTTGAACAACTAGCCTGTAAAATTCAGCATTATCCTAAATAGGCCTTAGCCATCTTCAGGATCATTTCCTGGATCCTGAGGCATCGATTGATACTCGATATCAGGAAAAAAATCAGTCGTGCTTGGCATATTGCGCATTTCAGCTCGGCTAATTTTCCAGGCTTGTTGAATCAGCCATGAGATCGAACGATCTAAACGTTTGGCCTCATGCTGTAATTCTTCCAGCATTTCACTAGGAAAATATAACGCTTGACGGCGTGATGGTCCGGCCACGGTACCTATCCTCGAGATGTGGCGTCGCCATCAGTAGTAACATCATTTACTGACGGAAATCGCATGATCTCTGCTCTAGCCAAGCGCCAGGCTTGTTGCACTATCCATGATAGTGAACGATCCTGTCGATTTGCTTCGACTTGTATTTCGCGAAGCATATCTTCTGGAAAATACAGACTCTGTTTTCGCTTATCGGTGCGGCTCATCTTGGGAGGCTCCATGTTCACCCTAACGATGACGCGCTGTTTAAGGGAAGTACTGCTAATCACGTCATCTATTGGTTTACCGGGGCCTTGAGGACAGGTCAAGAAAACATGATAATATTTATGATACTTTCTTTAAATCCAATACTCTTTTCATCAATCGTAATAATTCTTCAACATCAGGTGGCTTGCTAATGACTCGATCACCCATTTTGTTTGCAAAATCATTCATCGACGGTGTAAAAGCCCCACCGGTTAAGAAAATAAATCGGTTACTTATTGTAGGATGGCTATTTTCTATTAATGAATAAAGATCCATGCCATTGCGTCCTGGCATCATTAAATCACACAAAATAATATCGTAGTCATTATTAGCAATCCGACTAAGGGCCTCAGTAGCGCTGCTGGCAGTATCTAATTCATATTCGCGCCAAAGTAACCTTCTTAATCCCGTCAACATTAAAGGCTCATCGTCAATAGCTAGCACTCGAGGATGATGTTCAGTTGTTTTATTCTGTAAATTGCGGGCATTTTTTAATTCGGTATGAGCAATTGGTAATAGTATAGTTACTGTGGTTCCTATTTCTAATTGACTATCCACATTAATTTCACCACCCAATGTTGAGACTATTCCATGACATACAGCAAGGCCAAGTCCAGGGCCTACACCAACATTATGAGTAGTAAAAAATGGATCAAAAATACGATTTAAAACTTCTTTAGATATCCCTTTACCATTATCCCTAATCACTACTACAACCCTGTCATTTTTTTGTGCTGTACTAATATAAATCTCATTCAAATCATAATCGCGTTCAGGCATAGCCTGCATAGCGTTAACTAAAAGATTAATAAAAACTTGAATTAATCTTGATTCATTAGCGAAAACTTTTGGGACATTATTTAATTCACGACGTAAATGTGCACGATAGCGTACTTCACTTTGTACCATACGCACTGCCGTCTCAACAGCACGCTGTATATCAACCATCCCTTTAGTTAATTCATGGTCAGCACGAGAAAACGTACGCAAATCAGCTACGATATTACGAACACGATCGCTACCTTCTAGCGCGTCACGTAAAGCAGTGCGCATATCATCACAAACATTTGGCATAGCATGGTCGCATGCAGTATCTTCAAGTGTTTGAATACAATACACTAAATTTGAGCGAATGTATGAAAGTGGATTATTAATCTCATGCGCCATTCCAGATGCGAGAGTTCCTACAATCCCCAATCTATCTTTCATCTGTAATTGTGCTTCTAGTTGTTTCTGCTGCGAAATATCTATAACTATTCCATTGCATATAACACCACCATCAAAAGCTTTTTCAAGCATAGCGCTGCCACGCAGCCAACGTATAATACCATCTCGGTCTAGCATTCGAAATTCATGCGACCACTCTTGTAAAGAGTTACGACTTTTTTCAATTGAACTGAAAACGCTTGCTCGGTCCTCTAGTACAATATGTTTGGCAGCTATATTTATATCATTGTACAATTTTTCTCTTGATACTCCTAAAAACTCTTCTGCCCAACGACTAGCAAATACGAATCTAGCATTACCTTCAGCAGCAAAATGTAATTGAAACACCGCACCAGGCAAGGCGTTAGTTATACGGGTAAGTCCAGCTTCACTTGCCTGCAATGCTTGTTCGATTCGGTGTCGACGAGTAACCGCAGCAAAGGCATCTGCAATTACAACAAAAGGTGTTAAATCAGTATCCGCAAGGTTAGTCTCACGACCACGCCATAGCAAACAAATTCCACTATTATGTACTTGTGTCTCATGAGTAAGCGGAATCCATATAAAAGAATCAACGTTATCTTTTACTAGTTGCTCGCGCATTGTCTTTGCACTGTCAGGCAACTGTTTAACATTATTAATAATAAAATAATCACGACCTTGCTGCTGCTCATATAGCCAATGCCAATTATTTAGATATAAAGTTTGAGCTCGAATTCCTCCAAAACGCGACGAATAACTACAAACCAGACTCTCGCCATCAGGTGAACTCTCCATTAAACGAGATTCACTTGCACTTGCTAATACCGTCATGTCTGCAAGTGCACTAACAATACCAGCGTTAAATTCATTCGCCTTTAAAGACAAAAAACGACGAGACATATCAGATACTAAAGCATAGGCTTCAACACGACGGCGCAAAGCTTCTTCTGCATTGTGCGCTTGAGTAATATCGCTAACTACACCTTCAACAGCATTTAATTTACCATTAGCAGCATAAATACCGCGCCCTCGTTCATGCAACCATTTTTCTTCGCCTTCATTTCTTTTAAGACGATAGACAACTTCAAATGGATTTTTATCAGCTAAGGCAGCGTTTATTTCGTGCTCTACACGATGTTGATCCGCCAAAGAGACAATATCATGAATAGACCACCCATCAGGGCTGGTGAACTTTGCTTTTTCATAGCCAGTAACTTCATATATACTGTCACTAATGAATGTCGGCTTGGTATAACGACTATTGCTTGAATATACGAATGCCGAAAGATTTGAAAGTGTAGTAGCAAAAAGTCGAGGTACTGTTAAATTGCTTACCGGTGTTTGCGCACTAGTACTTACTTCTTGTGGTTTTAACATTTGTACCTACCCGCGCAGCTATTTTTAATACGTCACGACTTTTTAAATTGTTCACTATGTAGTAAATGCTACCATTTTTATTAAGTCTCTTGCACTTATATGTTTTGCTATATATTGCGTTTGCGATATTTTGCTGTAGGAGTGTTTACTACCTTGCCACACCAACAAAACCTTTTAGGCCTTTTAAAGTATGAAATTGAGAGCCTGCTGCTATCACTAAATGAACCTTTATTTCGTGCACAGCAAGTCTATGAAGCAATCTATCGTCATGGACTATCTAATTTTGCAAATATAACTACTATCTCAAAAAAATTACGCAGCACGTTAGATGAGCATTTTTTGATTGATTACCCTAAAATTGACCAAGTGCAGCAAGCAAGTGATGGCGTTAGAAAATACCGCTTTGTTGCTATGGATGGTCAAGCTTTTGAGTCAGTATATATTCCTGAAGTTGTAAAAGTTGGTAGAGTCACAAATACTTTATGTATTTCATCACAAACCGGTTGTTCGCTTGAATGTAAATTTTGTTTTACCGCATCTTTAAAGCATTATCGCAATCTTTCAGTGGCGGAAATAATTGGCCAAGTATTTGCAGTTAGCCACGACCTCGCAGCAAATTGCACGACCAAAAAACCAATCGAAAATACCAGAGTAACAAATGTAGTTTTTATGGGTATGGGCGAGCCACTGCTAAATTACGACAATGTTCTTGCTGCGGTAAAATTGCTTATCGATGCTGATGGTATGAATTTCTCAAATCGTCGTGTTACTGTTTCTACTGCAGGCATTGTACCGCGAATTTATGATCTAGGTAGAGCAGTACAAACACAGTTTGCTATCTCTCTTAATGCTACTACCGATGAAGTCCGCTCACAAATTATGCCAATAAATAAAAAATGGCCGCTTAACGAACTAATTGCTGCTTTGCGTGCTTACCCTCTTTCGCCCCGACGACGCTTGACTGTTGAATATGTTATGCTTGGAGGTGTTAACGATTCGCTTGCAGATGCACATCGTTTAATTAATTTACTTTCTTTTATCCCGGTAAAAATAAATCTTTTGCCACTTAACGCTCATCCACGAACTTCATTACATCCACCTTCGATGGAGCAAGTCTTGAAATTTCAAAAAGTACTTAGAGATGCCAGTATGAACACAATTATTCGCAGTGCTCGTGGTCAAGATATTGCTGCGGCATGTGGACAGTTGGGTGAAAACGACCCAAAATAGCTAACTGTGAACCACATGAATAACAAGCAAAATTTACGAGAAAAAATCCGTAATGCTGCTACTAGTCTCGGTTTTATTCGTGTTGGTTTTGCACCCATTTCAACTTGGCAACGTGGACAGTTAGCATTATCGCAATGGCTTATAAAAGGTTGTCACGGTGAAATGAGTTATATGGCAAAGCATCCATCACGTATAAATGCCAACCATCTCTTGCCAAATGCTCGTACGATAATTGTAGCAGCACTCGCTTACTCAACGGCAACCCAAAATGACAATCGATATAATCAACAAACCTATGGACAAATCGCTAAGTTTGCTCAGGGAGCTGATTACCATATAGTAATGCGAGAAAAATTATCTATTTTGGTAAAAAAAATAAATGAAATTACAGGGGCTGACACAACTTCTCGTGTTGTCGTTGATACCGCCCCTATTCTTGAACGCGAAGCAGCAGTAAATGCCGGCATTGGATTTATTGCAAAATCGACCATGCTTATTGTACCAAATGTCGGTTCATTTGTAGTGCTGGGTGAGTTATTAACTGATTTAGAGTTACCTTTTGATGAACCTAATAACAATACCTGCCAAGACTGTAATGCCTGTATAAATACCTGCCCTACTGGCGCCCTATCGCCCTTTTGCGTTGATGCACGCCGATGTATTTCATATTTAACAATTGAGAGCCGTGGTTTAATCCCTCGTGAATTAAGACCTTTAATGGGACAACGAATTTTTGGCTGCGATATCTGCCAAGATGTCTGCCCTCACAACAAACAATCGCATAATTTTGCAATAACACCAGAACTCGTTAGTAATGAAGAACCTAAAAAGACATTAACTGATTTGTTAATGATTTCTAGTGGGGATTATCGCCGCTGGGTAAAAGGTAAAGCGCAATATCGCATTAGTCGCAATCAATTAGCGCGTAATGCCGCCATTGCCATTGGGAACAGTGGTGAACAAAGTTATGTAGATATACTCATACGATCTCTTTTTTCACATCCAAGTGCTTTAGTACGTCAACATACTGCTTGGGCTTTAAAGCAAATTGGTGGAGAAAAAGCACATGCTGCGCTTAGACGCGGTGCTATTCAAGATAATGATACTATTGTTAGAGACGAATGTATATAAAAGCATTATCTAAAGACATTTGTAAAAGTCACAATATATTTTCAGTAGCGCTTAGCCGTTAGCTGTTTAACTATAAAGCGTTTATCCGTTTACCGTTAAAACTGACAGATTACCTGGCAAACTCAATAAACACTGGTGCATGGTCAGAAGGTTTTTCACCTTTGCGCGCTTCTTTATCTACCCAAGCTTTGCTACATTTATTTGCAATTGTCTCAGTTGTTAAAAGCAAGTCTATGCGTAAGCCATCATTGCGCGCAAAAGAAAGCTGACGATAATCCCACCACGAAAACACCCCACCATTTGGTTCTTTTTCAGCAAGCAGATCACGTAATCCCCAACTAAGAATGGGGGCAAATGCTTCACGAATACTAGTATGCGCCAAAACACTATCACGCCAAGCTTCAGGATGTGCTGCATCGCAATCACGCCAAGCAATATTAAAATCACCAGCAACAATAATCTCCTGTTCAGGATTTGCAGTTTGATCAAGATATGCACGTAAACGCTTCAACCATTTTAATTTATAAGCGTATTTATCGCTGCCCAATTCACCCCCATTAGGCACATAAACAGAGATTATACGCAAATCATTGATAAATGCTGAGATTATGCGGCTTTGATTATCGTCCTGGTGATCGCCAAATCCCTTTTGAATATTACTTAAAGGCAAACGTGATACAATCGCAACACCATTATAAGTTTTTTGCCCGTGAACAGCACAATTATATCCAAGAGAAGCTATCTCGTCGGCAGGAAACTCAGAATCGACAACTTTAGTCTCTTGCAAGCATACAACATCAGGCTGACGTTCTTTTAGCCAGGATAAAAAACGCTCTTTACGCGCACGAATAGAATTAACATTCCAGCAAACGATCTGCACCAATATTTACCTTTCAATTATACTTAGTATATATATTAAAAGTTACTTCAATTCAATAATTCCTGAGTGCAATAGTTTTTTAAGCGTTTTTAATGTTTCACGCTCATTTAAAGAACTCACCATAATCAAACTACCAATATCCATTTGCGCAGATAATCTATTTAATAAAAATCGTTCATCTGGACGTAAACGTAAACGTCCTAAACGATGCTCATCTGCAATAATTACTGGTACTTTTAATGGTGGTAAAGTAGAGTATAAATCTTTAATTTGTTCTTCTAAAGATTCTTTTAGCGCGATTCGCGCATTTTCAGAATCTGGTCGCATACGTACTACAACTTCTAATAAAGATACTGCTTCATCAAATTGACGTGATTGCCGCAAAACTTCGACTTGATCCATTAATTGTTCAAGTCTACCAGAATCACTGTGATGAGTATCAGCATTTTCATCCGGTAAGAACACCACCGCACCCATTGCTTCAAAAGAAACCAATGTACGTAGCACAGATAAAATAGGTGCTCGTAATTCAAGACAAATATCAGACACTGATTGTCCGGCACTAATACTGGCTAAAATACGCCGCTCTCTCACCCCTATAGTTTCAAGTGGGGGCAGTTTCTCATCAATAATTCGTATACGAACATCGTCATGTGGAAAACGCTCGCGTACATGCAACCACTCGTCTTGACGACGTGCACCTTCCATTAGCAAATGGTTTACATCTAAATCAACTGACAAGCGTTCTTGATCATCTAGACCAAGATCAAAACCTTTAGCGTTTATTTCACTAAAAACAAATTCACCTGGCAAATCTATAAATAGGTCATAAATGGATTCAATTGCTAATTCGCGCAAACATTGCTGCAATGGTTCTTGAGCAATAAGACCACGAGACAACATGGCTTGCTGCAAGCTTCCGCCAACAGCTCGTTGATGCTGAATCGCAGTACGTAAGTCTTCTTCGCTAAGCAAAGCGCTAGTAACAACTATATGCCCTAAATTATCATGTAACTCTGGACCGCTATAGGTAGCTACTGTCCCGCCATTAAGTACAAGTTCCCACTCATTTCCATCACGACTAACAGTTAGTACTCCCGAACGTGAAGTGGTCTTCACCCACTGCATCAAATCAGCAAGCGGCATAGTTCGTAGTGAGCCATAAATAGCCATAGTCTATTTCCTAACATTTATCGTATTATCAGAGTAGGTCAAATTAATAATGCATATTCACGTTTTTTGTCATGGAACCAAAATTAATCATACCAAGGGAGTAATACAGAATGTTTGGGCAGGTTACAGTAATCGGAGCTGGCTTAGCGGGTGTCGAAGTTGCTTGGCAATTAGCCCAAGCAGGTATTTCGGTAGATTTGATTGAACAAAAACCACTTACACATTCTTCTGCTCATAAAAGTAACGATTTTGCTGAATTAGTTTGCTCAAATTCTTTACGTTCGAAAAACCCCTTAAATGCAGTGGGATTACTTAAAGAAGAAATGCGCCGCTTAGGATCTGTAGTGATGCAAGCAGCGGCTATAGCACAAGTACAAGCTGGTGATGCTTTAGCTGTTGACCGCAGTATTTTTAGTAAAGTAATATCAACAACTATTCGTAATCACCCACAGATAAAAGTTATTACCCAAAAGGTAACCCAAATTGATGAGTTAATTAAAAAACCGACAGTCATTGCCACCGGCCCCTTAACTGATGATGCTTTGGCTGATTCTATCACTAAACTTACCGGGCAAAATCGGCTTTATTTTTATGATGCCATTGCCCCTATTATCACAGCGGAAAGCATTGATTATAACATTGCTTTTAAAGCTTCTCGTTACGATAAAGGCACTGGTAGTGATTATATAAATTGCCCGTTTACTCAACACGAATACGATAGCTTTATTGACGCGCTACTGGCAGCAGAGCTTTTTCCATTGCATGCTTTTGAAAAGCCAAAATATTTTCAAGGTTGCCAGCCAATCGAAGTGGTAGCAGCTTCTGGTCGAGACGCCCTGCGCTATGGGGCAATGAAGCCTGTAGGTTTGCGAGATCCGCGAATTAATAAGCGTCCTTACGCAGTAGTGCAATTACGTCAAGAAGATCGCGATGCTCAAGCATATAATCTCGTAGGTTTTCAAACTAAAATGCTACATAAAGAGCAACAACGAATTTTTCGTCAAATCCCTGGACTACAAAAAGCTGAGTTTTTGCGCTTAGGTGCAATTCATCGCAATACCTATATTGATAGCCCTTCACTGCTCGACGCTAAAATGCGTTTGTCGCATTTACCTTTATTGCGATTCGCTGGCCAAATTACTGGAGTTGAAGGTTATGTTGAAAGTGCCGCTCACGGACTTCTTGTCGGACTTTTGTTAACTCAGGAGCATCACGGCTTAGCTACCCTTGCTCCACCAGAAACTTGTGCACTTGGGGGCTTATACAATCACGTATTAGGAAAAATGCGCTTACCTAATCATCAATTTGAACCCGCCAATGTTAATTGGTCAATGGTGCCACCCTTGATTATGAAAGTTCATAAAAGCCAAACTAAACTATTGCGTCTTTGTCGTGCGTTGAATGCTTTTGAAACCTGGGCGCAGCAATCAGGTTTACAATTGACCGAAGCCAACCCAGAAATTACTGCTTTATGTACAGAAAAAAACTTGAAAAGAGGCACGATAATTTGAAAAAATTAGGGGGTGTCCCCAAATGTTGGACCGAGAGATTCACAAAAGCCGCGTGACGAGGGCCGCGCGCGCAAAAAAATCATGCCGAGGCTTGCTGGTGGCAAGTC
>JAFGEK010000046.1 GCA_016931625.1 Deltaproteobacteria bacterium
GTGGACGTTAGTTTTATCGATAGGTGTGGATGAAACTCCGATATAACCGCCGAGAACATCAACAAACGAAAAGCCACTGGTGGCTTCGACGTTTTTGCTTACCCCTGCCTTGGCACAAAGATACTTGCCCCATTCATAGTTTGCTTCAGCTTGGCCGACAAATGTTTGCTCATCATTGACCACCTGGGCGTTGATAAAAGTAATGCCGCCTTTAATAATTGCTTGTAGGTTGTCAGCAAGGTCACTTTTGACCCCAATTATGACCGGCACGATGTTAGTGTCGCCATGCGATGGATAAACCGCAGTGATATTAGCGTAAGGTTTATAACGGGTCGCGATAAACTTGGCGTTTGCTTCAATCTGCGTGTACTCGTCAATTTGCCAAGCTAAGCTCGCACCAGGTGTGTGAACAAGGCGATTAAGATAGTTGTCAGCGGCGGCAGCGTAAAAGCGATAGCCAAAGTTATAATCAAGCGAAGCAGTGATATGGCTTGCTGCATGGGTTAGCGCTGCGTGGGTATTTGCAGTAGTGTCAACATATAAAAGACGCGTAAATACTGTGTGATCAGAAGGCTCGATGGTGCGACTAGTTTTAGCCATAAGTTCGTAATCAAGTAAGCGGTCGTCGCGGGCAGCGCGGGTGATGGTTGCAGTGATATAACCGAGCCACTCAGAATAATCGCGCGTGGTGCTAGTTTGTGCACCAGCAAACTGTTGGTATGATACCAAGCCCTCTGCTTGGGCATTGATCTCTGAACTCTGATGTTGCCAACGCGCACCTAAACCGGCGATTGTAACTAAATCGCTTTCACCCATAGTATTGTTAGTTGCTTGCGGATTGCTCATAAAGTGCGAGCCAATTTCTAACCAAGGTTTGACACCGAGCAGAGATTGCAGTGCGGTTGTTTGCTGCCCTTGCGTGACTATTTGCTGTGAAGGGTGTGCTTGAAGGGTATCGCTGCCTGTGGCGGTATCGTTAGATGTTTCGTTGGTAACACTTGCGTCTGTAGTCGTAGCGACACCATTTGGGGCTATATCGCGAGTCTCAGTGCTATCTGTGTTTATTGCCCCAGCATTGTTAGCAGTCAAAACATTTGCTGATAACGATGCGTCAACAGGTGGCATTGGTGCAGAATCTTTAGTTACAGTCGATGATAGCTTTACTGGTGGTTGCTGTGGCTTTTTTGTTCTTTTTGCACGCACTTGGCGATGTCGTTTGCGTTCTCTTTTTTTCTTTGTGTATTTATTTGCTGCGGACTTTGAAGGAGGTGCTGGCGGTGTGCTTACGGTTGGGGGCGGTGCGATGTCAGCTGGTGTTGGTGGCGCAAGTTCGGGTTCACCATTGTTCGTCGTAGGAGTCTCGGTAGGGGTCTCGGTCAAGCGATCGAAATCGGTGCAGGCTGATATAAACAAACCGAACACTACGAACAACACTAGTGTGATGCGATTGTACAACATGTAACTGACCTGAGTTATTTAATCTCGGTATGCTGCTTTAAACCCCCGCCCATCGCAAAAGCAAAAAAGCACACGCGATTATCACCATGATAATTTTGGATTGCAACTGATGTCGCCTGTTTTTTGCTAGCTGTTCAGAAACCATCAAATACGTGAATATTTTTTTGGTGAGGAATAAACCGTACGAAATCGCCACAATTTCCTGCTTTGGCAAGATATTCAGGCGTTTTTTCTATTTAGAAAAAAGATCGTGAGAGTCTTTTAAAAAGCCTCAAGGTATTCGCGTGAATCATTATAGCGAGCTGCAGCTCTGGATGCGCCGAGGAGATGAGATGATGGTATTCTTCCTCCGAGCAAACACGGTCGCGTTCATTTTCCTCAGCAAGAAATTTAATGCTTCCAGAAAAAATATGATGCTCATAGCCATCCGTTGCTGCCGCGCGTAATGCTGATCGAAGGACCGCCAAATGGCGGTTGACGGTCGCTGGCTTCATTTCCTTGCTCCGCCGGGTCATCCGTTCGGAAAGGGTATTGCGTAAATAATCTACGTCAGCCATTTGTAAGCTGGCAATCAGTGTTTTTGCCTGCCAAATCTCTACAATAGCATCGAGCCGTCGCTTGTCATCGTTGAGCGTAGTTTTACCTTTTGCATGCTTCAGCTATAAATCGCGCAAGCCTGCAACAGTGAGACCACCACGCTTCTTGTTGGGGAACCACTTGCCTTCGATAATCTCCGTCTTTTTCTTGGCTAAGGTGCTTTCGGCGATTCGTTTGTTGGCTGTGCCCGTCGATTCACGTACCTGACGATGGTGAACGGTATAGCTCATCCACCACATATCGCTGCCATTCATTTTAAATAGACCCATTAGGCACCTCCGCACGTGGCAGGAGATTATCAGAGTTTTATTAGAGTCGGGAAGTGCAGTAAGAAGTATAAAAGAAAAAGATCAAAAAAATTGGTGCCGGAGGAGGGAATCGAACCCACACATCCTTTCGAATAACGGATTTTGAGTCCGTCGCGTCTGCCAGTTCCGCCACTCCGGCTCGAATTGCTGCAGCAATAGTAAAAATTACTACTTTTATTTTTGGATACGGCAGGCACCTATGCCGTTAAAAATGGTGTTACGTCAAGTATAAAGTACGTACTGTTGAAATTAGTGGAGTAATTTTATTAAAATCCATATCATCATCAGTGAAATTTATAATATTTGGTAAAATGATTTTTTCATTGACAGAGATTTGTTGCTCTAATAAAAATTCGACTAAAGAGAGATCACCAAGACGGCAAGCTTTGTTTAAAGGGGTTTCACTAGTGGCAGCAGCAAATAGGTTGCTGGTATAAAGAAGAAATGTGATGACAAAAAATAATTTAACTATATTAAAAAAAAACTTGGTGGCTACGATTTTTTCGAAGTGTTTTGTGTCGAGGTAAAATCATAATTACTCTTAACGTTTTATATTTATGCGGATGTTATAATTTAACCCCTATTTTACATTATCCCTATATAGAAGCTAGTGATATTTCGCTAGCTAGTGAAATCTTAAAACTTACACTAGCGGAGGATTACTTAACAGTACAAGCTGATTTTATTTTTTCAGGTGATGTAGAAGAAGCAAGACATATGACATTTCCAATTGCTAAGCCAGGAAACATAGCGCAAGATTTCTTTGTGACAATTGCTTCATTTGATACCATCGCTAAGATTTCTCGCGATGCTCGAAATAATGACAATAACGCAATATTGCAGCTATTAAATAAATCAGAAAAAATAATAAAATGGCATGCCATATCAACTGAACCTAGCACTTCAGGATTATTACCGGTAAGCCCAGCAGTTGAACATTATGATATTTTTATTCCACAAGACAGTCATCGCAGCCAATACTTGCTTATGCGTGTGAAATATAAGCAAACTGGTAAACACATATTTAAATATATACTTAGTTCAGGTGCTTATTGGCATGGCTCGATTAATTATCTAAGGGTAGAAATTTATGACACTCAATATAAATTGGCACATGCTAAAGTAGAAAATCAATTTGCGCACCATCGCCAAGGACCAAAAATGTTTTGGCAATTTGAAAACCTAGAACCACAACATGATGTAATAATGGAGCTTAAATGAAACAAACTTCGTGTTTATGTACGTATACAATTACGCTTAGCATTTCGATGCTAGTAGCACATCTTGCTTATGCAGATGCGGCACCAAAAATAGATATTGGTTGGTATATGCCTGCAGGTTTTACCATGGGTGTCGCTACCAAGCGTGATAAGCCGACCGGATTTATTGGTGGCGCCGAAATTAGTATAGTGAATCTTAATGGCGATGCAAAATGGTTTGGTGCCTATACAGACATGCTTTATGATTTAAAGGCAAATATGTCTCGATTTAGTATTGGTCCTGAAATTGGTTATACTTTTTTTGGTATGGATGGCGGTTATGTTTTAGCCAAAAACGAAGATAATAATTTTTATCATGGTGTGGCTATACGCCCGATGATTTCAATGGGTTGGGTTACTTTATTTGCTCGCTATGATTACTTTTTCGACTCATCAATGAAAGCACCTATTGAGATAGGTTTATTATTTAAGTACCTGTTTAAAATACATACGAGACCAGCAAAACAGAGCCCAGTTATGATGAAAGAAACTATTGAACCTGCCATTACAGACAAAACGAATAACTCGCAATAATCCTAGATTTATTGTGAACTATTTTCTATACCACAATGTTCACTAGCTTACCTTGTGCAACAATTACGCGTCGAATAGTTTTACCTTCAATAGATTTTTGCACATTTGCTATAGCTAACGCAGCTTGTTTTAAATCTTCTTCGCTAGCACCGCGAGTTATTTCAACTTGACCGCGCAATTTACCATTTACTTGCACTGCCAAGGTTAATGTTTCACCTAATGCCAATTTAGCGTCAAAACTCGGCCAACTTTGGGTACACACAAATGGTTGATGCCCTAAGCGTTCCCAGCCTTCTTCGGCCAAATGTGGGGCAAATGGCGAAAGCAGTAAGGCTAAGGTTTCAAGGTCTTGTTTGGTAGGCTTGCCAGTTATGGCGCTAACGTAATCCATCAAAGCCGCAATCGCAGTATTAAACTTAAATAGTTCAATGCGTTCAGTTACGGCTTTTATAGTCGCATGACGAATTCGCACATGTTGGTCGTCTTGTATCATTTTATCAGGGGCATAATCTTCAAATAAGCGCCAAGCACGACCTAAAAAGCGGGCGACGCCTTCAATGGCTCGCACGTCCCATGGTTTTGAAGACTCAAAGTCACCCATAAACATTTCATAAAGCCGCAAACCATCAGCGCCATATTGTTCAATGACTGCATCAGGGTTGACCACATTTTTTTTCGATTTTGACATTTTTTCGATTTGGCAAGTTAGCTTACCACCATTTTTTAAACTTGGCGGATCTTGCGAAAAATCGATTTCGTCATAACCATGATAAGCGCCAAGTTCGTCTTGATAACTAAAAGCTAATACCATACCTTGATGGCGTAAGCGTTGAAATGGCTCTTCGCTACTAACCAAACCCAAATCATAAAGAAATTTATGCCAAAAACGTGCATATAATAAGTGTAAAACGGCATGCTCGGTGCCTCCAACATAAAGCCCAACAGGCAACCAATATTTAGCCTTTTCAGGGTCACAAAGTATTTTTTCGTTTTTAGGGTCAATATAACGAAGATAATACCAGCACGAACCGGCCCAATTGGGCATCGTGTTAGTTTCGCGTTCTGCGGGGCCACCACATTTAGGACAAGTGGTTTTTATCCAACTGTTTATCGTCGCTAATGGCGATTCACCCGTGCCAGTAAGTTCGTAATTTTCGACTTCGGGTAAGCAAACTGGCAACTCGTTTTCAGGAACAGCTACAGGCTCATTGCATTTACCTTTGCAGTGCACAATGGGAAATGGTTCACCCCAGTAGCGTTGCCGTGAGAATACCCAATCGCGTAAACGATAAGTAACAGTACTTTTGCCAAGGCCTTTTTCTTCAAGCCAATCAGTAATTTTCTTTTTGGCTTCGGGGGTGGCGAGCCCATCAATAGGTGGTGAGTTAATCGCGACACCGTCGCCTTCATACACTTCGTTTTGTACGTCTTTGCCACCTTTAACTACTTCAATGATCGGTAAGCCATATTTGGTAGCAAATGCGTGGTCGCGTGCATCATGTGCAGGTACAGCCATGATAGCGCCGGTGCCATAGCCTATTAACACATAGTCAGCTATCCAAATGGGTATAGGTTTACCTGTGGCTGGATTAATTGCCGTGGCCCCAGTATCAACACCAGTTTTTTCTTTAGCTAGATCGGTGCGTTCAATGTCACTTTTGTTTTGCGTGCGTTGTCGGTATTCAGCGACTGCTGCTTTTTGCGCGAGGGTAGCTATTTTATCGACTAGCGGATGCTCTGGTGCTAACACCATATAGGTCGCACCAAATAAAGTATCAGGTCGCGTAGTAAAGACACGTAAAGGGCCTGCGCTAGTATTAAAATCAATTTCAGCACCTTCTGATCGGCCAATCCAATTGCGCTGCATTTCGCGAGTTGACTCCGGCCAATCAAGACCTTCAAGGTCAGTATGCAAACGGTCAGCGTAAGCGGTGATTTTTAACATCCACTGGCGCATATTGCGGCGTTCAACTGGGGTGCCGCAGCGCTCGCAGCAGCCGTTATGCACTTCTTCGTTAGCCAAACCGGTGCGGTCTTTAGGACACCAATTAATAGGCACCATGGCTTCGTAGGCTAGGCCGCGCTCGAACATTTTTAAAAATATCCACTGGGTCCATTTATAATAATCAGGATCAGTGGTGTTGATTTCGCGGTCCCAATCGTATGATAAACCGATCGCTTGTATTTGCTGTTTGAAGGTTTCAATAGCTTTAGCGGTGGTAATCGCTGGATGTACGCCGGTGGTGATAGCGTAATTTTCGGCAGGCAAACCAAAGGCATCCCAACCCATAGGGTGCAAAACATTATGGCCGCGCATACGCCAATAGCGCGAGACTATATCGGTCGCGGTATAGCCCTCAGGATGACCGACGTGCAAACCAGCCCCTGAAGGATAAGGAAACATGTCTAAAACATAGATTGCCGGACGCGAGCGATCGTCATCTTTAGCGCGGAAAACGCCGGTTTCACGCCATCTTTGTTGCCACTTACGGTCATTGGTTTTGTGATCAATAAAAGCCATAACATGGCGATTTGCCACAGCTTGCCATAAAGGGCTAGATCACAAATACGAAAAACTATAACGTTAAGGATTTTTAACTTATACCGGCGTACCTAACATGAAATCAGATTAGATATAAAACCAAACAAGCACCGCATTAATGATCAACAACATCCATTTGTACTTCGTCACGCATAGCGCTAATTTCAGGTGCATACATTGCTGATATTTGCGCGGGTAGACCGTGAAAATTACCTGGTACTTGAGCACGCATTTCATAAGAAATTTTATTTGTTTTAGCGTTTAAATATCAGTACCAGAAGCGGCATATTGTATACTAACTATCGTTAAAATAATTAGAAAATTACGGGCAAAGGAGATTACTCGATATCAAGTCATTTTAATCTCATAATTAAAGAAATTTAATAAGTTTTAAAAACCATACTTAGAAAATTATTCAAACAAAACTTTTCTCGAATAATTTATAACTTTCTATATATAATTTCTAATCTAAAAGTTTCATTAAGTTAAAATGAGCATACCTGACCCTGGCAAAGTTAAGCTTATAAAAGATCGTCCGTTTTCATATTGAATATTATACTGGGGCATGGCTATTGAAGAGTTAGTTGGATATAAACAATGTAGTTTAGGACTTGCTGGTGGATGCAGGCCAGAATCAATAGTTATATCAGCTTCAGCAGTCTGCTCAGCTTGCGTATTAAGCACTATAATTACTTCACGTTGCATTAAAATGCGTGACCAAGCGACTACCCCCCCGCCATTATTAGTCAGCGCAAAAGTATGATCACCGCAAGAGCGTACTTCACGTTGATACTGTCGACCACGACGCAAAGTCATGCCAATATCATCATGGCGATTACGGATGCTGGCTATAGCAGCAATGGCGGTATAAGTAGGATGTGATGAATCAAAGAAATGACACCCATTAGTGCCAAAGGCACCAAAACCGCCACCAAACATAGTTTCACGGATATAGCGATCTTCAAAAGGAATTACACCATTTTCATCTTTTGGTTCATAAGTTTCGTTGTGATAGCTAGTTGAACCATCAAAAGCCTGTTCGGTACCATAATATATACCTGGAATACCTAACGTAGTTAGTTGCACTCCTATAGCATGTGCTGCTTGTTCATAACGAGGCGTACCATCGCTGCGTATATTACCTGACATAAATCGAGCTTTGCTACGACCTATATGGTCATGGTCGTTGAACATTCCTAAATGATAGCGACCCAATTCTCGGTGGCTACCCATGGCGTCATGACCACCAAATTGTGAAAAGAAGATGCGTGGGTCTTCAGTACCTTTAACCATAGAAATTAAATGTTTTGCGGGTTCACCAAAATCGATAACTGCATCGACATTACGTTTAAATATTTCTAAATAATTACGCGCCATAGCCGCACCGCCAGCGACTTCAGCAAGTAGCAAAAAGTTCTCTTTACCGATCGATTCACAATATTCACGAATTGCTCCACAAAAATTACGTGAAGCTTCAAGCGTAACATGTTTTGTCGTGTCAATACGAAAACCATCACAATCAGTTATAGCTATCCAATACTGATAGGCGCGAATTAAAGCACCCAGAGCAGGTGTTTTATGATTAATATCTTTTAACTCACAAAAATCACCGCGACGAAACTCGTTGTCATCATGCATAGGGTCTTCCCAAGGTTCTGGGTCCCATTTGCCGATGCTACCAGCGCGTATATACCAATTGGGGTCTTGAAATTCAGCAGGCCACACAGCATCATTATGGGTTTGAATATTAAAGCTGCTATCTCCATTTTGCAGGCGCCAGCCATGAACATCATATGGCGGCGCAAAGCGATAGCCAAGGCGATTATGTTTTTCGCCATTGTAATTGTAGTAAAAATTATCGCCCATATGGTTATAAATTATATCAAGAATAATATACATATTTAAATCATGGGCAGCATCAACCATGTCGCGTAATTCTTGGCGAGTGCCAAAACGCGGATCAACATCAAGAAAATCCATAATCGCGTAGCCATGATATGTTGCTAATTCACGCCGCTGGCGCAAAACTGGACTTACCCATACAGTAGTGACTCCAAGTTGTTTTAAGTAACCGAGACGTTTGGTGATGCCTGTAATTTTGCCGCCACAGAATACTTTACCTTGTTGCATCCATTGCCGCTTATCGAATTGTTGTGCTGTGGGATCATTACGGTCAAAGATTGCTGTCGGATCGTTATTGCCAGAGCTAAAGCGATCAACTAATAAAAAATAAACGAACTGATCACGCCAATCACTTGGGCTAGCAAAGACACGTCCGCGCGGAGTTATACTGGCATCTCTTATGCTAGTCGGAGCTTGTGCTTCGATGGTAGTGCGGATTGGTGGCATAATAATCCTCAATTTACCTTTGCAAAAGTTCAAAAATATCGGCACCCCAGCGACGTGGCTCAATATAGAACTTTCCTTCGTGTGCACTTTCGGCGTTAAAGTATTCTTCGGTAAGCAAATTATAAAGTTGCCAATCGTGGCCTTGTAAATCATGCCAAGGTGTAGTGATGTGACCCCAATGTCTTTCATCTTCTGATACGTTTATAACTACTAAAAGACGTTTGTTGTCATAAGTCCAACACCACGCAATCATTGCAGGCGCTTTGTCAACTTGACACATCACCCAATCACCATAGCTAATTGATTCATGATACGTAACTTTAAGCAAACGACGATAAAAATTACGCATAGTAGTAGCGGACCCAAGTTGCACTGGCAATTTACCAAAACGTTCTTCAAATTGTTGATCATACCATAGTGAAGCTCCTGGCAAGGTCGCAGTGGCAATTGCTGCTAATATTAAACGCTCTTTAGGGCGAAAAATTAGCGATGCTGGAGGTTCATCATGGTTTTCAATAAAATGCAGTAGTCCTTTTAGATATTCAGGAGGGCTGCCAAAGAGATGTTGGCGAATAGATTCAGCACTACCGCAACGTAAGCGGTCATATAAGCGTTCTTTATCATAACAATAATTAAACCCTTGTTGCTGAAGTTGCCATTGCGTATCTGAATATGACTCGGCAATGAAAATTATATCAGGGTGGGTAATGCGAGTTTGTTTTATCACTTCAGTCCAAAATGGTTGTGCCAATGGTGTACCCACTAGTGGCGTCCAAATAGACGCAAAAGCATCATCAAGTGCGAGCATTGACATGTCACAACGTATGCCATCGCATTGATTGCCAATGTCTCTAAGTGTTGCAATGACAGCATTGCGATAGTCTTGATTAAAAAAATTAACTTGAGCAGTATCGGTCCAAGCTTCAGCGGTATCAACTGATGGTGAACCATAAGCAATTATATTATTGGCATCAGTCTTAAAAAATCGTCTTGGATTATTGCTGATATCTCTTGGGGTACCAGTTACATAATATTCTGGATGTTCGGTTACCCAATGATGATCATGAGCAGTGTGATTGGGTACAAAATCTAGCAACAACTGTAAATTGCGCTCGCGTAAAGATTCTCGCGCAATAGCTAATCCTTGTGGCCCCCCAAATTTTTCATCAACAACATAATCGAAAATACAGTAGGGTGAGCCAACAATGTCACGGTTTTTTGAAAAACCTGGGTAAACCCGTCGACATTCATCAACAACATCAGCATGTTCTTTAGCAAGAGCACGTCCACGAGGACTACGTTTCCAAACACCCATTAACCACACAGCATTAAAATGGTATGCCTTTAATACATCCCATTCATGTTCAGGAACATTTGCCAGCGTTATTTCTTGCTCATAACGCTCCGAAAGTTCAACAAGCCATACTAAGGTATTGATTTCGTAAATGCGCATGATGGCATATTATGCGCTATAAATAGAATCAGATACAAACTTATAATTAGAGTTATTGAGTAGTTACCATGTAAGAAGTGCATTCGCGCACTGCAGCATCGCTAAAGATATCACCGCCACAATCTGTACCAGAACCTGAGGTGCAAACCGGGTAGGACCTTCCTAAAAAAAGATTATCAGCAGTTAACAGTTATATGTTGTTGCGTTAATTTTTTTGGTATGACGAAATTGTCATAATATTATTCATGCATTGTGTAATGCATGAACCTTTTTCTTAGTTGTAATATCAATTTATTATCGCCAATTGATCGAAGATTAAATGTGAAGGTTATGATAAAAGCTTTTTTTTTAACCAGATAGGTGATGATCTTTGTATTTTAATATTTTAATATTTTAAAGATAAATTAATTAGCCATAAAAGCTTCTATCTGTTTAATTTTTACTGTGTAGTGTATTTTTCAATATTGCCACAAATATTTAAAGTGGCTTGTTTCAGAAAGTGATTAAATCATGGAAATTTATAAGGTCCAGAATAATACGACCATACAACAAGCCTCAAATTCTTCAGAAGTCAAACAATCAGGCAATAAAACTGGCATTAATAATCTAGTCACAACTTCAGTTAATTCATATAGCGGTAAATTAGATGTTAAATCTACATCAAGTGGTCTAAATGTTGAGGCTCTTAATATTTCTAATCTAACTTTATCTGATTCACAGAAACAAGCTCTTCACCAGATAGCCCAAGATATTAGCAATACGGGTTACTCACCAGGTGTGGCTAGTCGTTGGGGGCAATGGGTTACCGACATTTCAGTTAAAGGCGGTATGATTGATGTAAACGCCCTAGTGCAAGAGGTATTGCGTACTTCGTATTTAGAAACCACCGAAGATCTTCGTTTTTATGCAGAAAAAGTTAAATATTTTAACGATTGCAAAAAAGCATTACGCGATAATTTAACTGACTTACGAAAATTACAGGCCGAAGCAACTAAGTATGCAACTGAGACTTTAGGCGTTAGCGACATGAATGATATGACGCCGTCTCAACAAGCACAAATGGCTGCTTGGATGCTTAGCCATGGCAATAAAGCGAGCAAAGATTTTTATTCGCAATTAGTAGAAACTACATTTACCAGCGGTCAAGCTGCCGTTCTTGAAAAAATTGAACTCTGGGCGACAACTAGTGGTATAAACATACCAGATGCGGTCAAACTACAAATCAAGCAACTTGTTGAAAGTGGCAAATCTCCTGATGCTATAAGATTATGTAGTCAATTTATTGTATATGCTGGTTTGCGCAGTAGTGGTAGCCGAGTTAAAGACGCCAACATATCTGATAATGACGATTTCGATGCCTTCCTAGCAGAAGACATTGAAAGTCTTACACGAGATGATGCGTTAGCTATTATTTCTATATTCGCTCCGAATGCAGCTAACGAAAAAGCAGACATGATTGAATCTTGTACTTCGATCGAAGAAGTTGTTGCTCTTATATCCCCAGAAGTTCAGCAAATATTAAATACAGTTGCTGGTGAAGCTGATCTCGACGTTTTAAATTCTGTTCTCAGCGATATTGGTACTAATGGCGCCAAAAGCTCATATGCTATACAGGTTTGTGGTTCAGTAGATGAAGCTTACAAGACCATGTTTGGTGGTGATGATGATAGTGCAACTATTCGCCAAAACATGGGTATTTCTAATCTAATCCCACCCCCAGGCATGAGTAGTTTTGCACAATTAGAGGCTGAAATTAAAGCCAAAGAAGAAAAGTTGAACACTGTTGGAGATGATGCACAGCTTGCCAATGTTGATTTGCAAAATATGCTGCAAAAACAACAACAAACACTGCAAATGATGTCTAATATTTCGAAGGTGCTTTACGATACTGCTATGGCAATTACTCGTAAAATTGGCGGTTAATTAAGACTTTTTTCATAAAGCCGCAGCACGCTTTTTTTGCTATTGTTCAAATAGCTCTAATGATCGCCTAATATTAATTCTAACTACAAGTATACATTAACATTTCTTTGTATATCATTGATTGATAGTCGGCCATTTGCGATAAAAACAAGTGCATTATTAGAGCTGGTTATGGCAAAACTAAAGCATAATAAGGGACACCCCCTAATACAAGTAAATATGTTACAAATGCATATGATTATAATGTTCTATATAATTATTTAATTTTTTAAATGTTTCATTATGAAACTATATACATTTTAGATATTATTTATAGATTGATAAGGGCACGGTGGTAACGACCATGTCAGACAAGATTAATGAGGAAACGGCAAATGAAACCACGGCTGCAAATGTTGATGATGGCGGGGTAGGAACTTCCCCAAATCAATCATCAACTAATAAAACAGATTTGTCTGATACAAAAAACGATGCATTAAATAGTAACGCTAATAATGCCACAATGGATATACCAGCACATTTACAATTGCCATCATTCGATTTTTCATTGCCGCAGTTAGATAATACAGGAGAACGATCTTCAGTAGCATCGAGCGAAAGTTCATCTTTTACTTTCAATAGTGATTCAGCTGATATACCAGCTCATTTGCAGCTACCTACTTTTCCTGCTTTTGATATGCCTCCTATACCTGGAGAAGCGCCTGCTGATTCAAAAAAAACAACAGAGATAAAAACCTCAGTAACTGATCAAGAGTCAACAGGTACCCAACCTGCAATAAATACATCTGATACGCCTACACCGCCGCCGTTGCGACCACCCCCACGTCCTCGTCGTCAAAAGCCAATACAAAATTCTCATCCAGCCAAAAACAGTGTTTTACCTTCATTAGTTTTGCCCAACCTAAATGTTGTCGAACCAGCAAAAAAAGAAGTTACGCTACTTGGTTCTGAAGCGGCACATGCTTTGGCGGAAGTGAAACCCCATAAAAGGCCGGTTTTGCCATTTGTGATTATTGCCGCATTAATAATTGTTGGAGTGGGAGCTTGGATAAAACGTGATGCTATTGTGCTTGCTTTGGCGGCTAAAGAAAGACGGCCACAAGTAGTTGAAACTACCAAAGATAAAGCTTTGGCTTTTTTTGCAGCGGGCCAGCATGCTTATGAAAAGAATGATCTATCTTTGGCAGTAGAAAAATTTAAATCTGCAATTGCAATTTTACCAAATTTTTCAAAAGCACACAGAGCGTTGGCTATTGCCTATGCTAAGCAAAATAAGGCTGCTGATGCAGTAAGACATTATCGTAAATATTTAGATTTAAATCCTAATGCCCCTGAAGCAGCGGCTGTACGTAAAATTATTGCAGATTACCAAAAGGCCAAAGAAGCGGTTGATAACAAGGCGCCAAAAGACAATCGCAAAAATAAACGAAAACTACGTTAGCTCAACAGGAGTTGATTAGGGGGTCTCTGAAACCAAAGGTCGAGGCTTATTTTTTAGGGAACTCACTAGACAATGGCTGTTCAACGAATCCGTGACCTAGTAAAAGTTTTTTTCCGTGTATAAATAAAAAACCACGACGTTGAAATTCTGAAAGTACCCGTGAAACGGTCTCGCGGGTAGTACCAATCATAGCAGCAAGATCTTTTTGACTAGGTCGGCTGCGAATTACAAATCCTGCATCGGTGTTTTGCCCTTCCCGTTGAGCAATATCGATTAGAACATGTGCAAGGCGACCATAAACATCAAGCAATGCTAAGTTGCCAATAATATCATCAGCACGACGTAATCTGAGACTCATTTCACACAAAATATTTAAAGCAGTGGCTGGTGATGCCTCTAAATGACGAACGAAATCTTCACGTGATAGTTTCAGTATATTTGTATCTTCTATTGCAATGACATTCGCGGAGCGAGGTTGCCCGTCAAGTAAACTCATTTCACCAAAAAAATCACCGGCACGAAAAGTGGTTAAAATCATTTTTCGACCAGTTTCACCATAAAGAACAACTTTTACTTTTCCCGAAGCAATTATATATAAAGCATCACCGTGGTCGTCTTGGCCAACAATAATGCTGTTTTTGCTGAAACTTAGCGGTTGTAAAGAAGATGCTAAAATTTCTAATGTTTTTGGCGATAAGCCCTTGAAGATACTAACATTCGATAATAGCTCTGAATTATTACTCATCACCGACCTGAATAAATAACAGTTTTATAAATGTATTTACTAAAGTTAGTTTTTTGCAATAGCAAAAAACTAGGAGGTGTCCTTAATTGATTTAGACTTTACGTTTTGAACGTCGTTGATAGTCACCTACAAACGGTGCTGCGCCGTGCATAGTGAACTTATTACGCTGGTTACGTGGTTGTGTTTTTTCAATAGTTTCAAATCCGAAAAAGCCTAATTGTCTGAAAAACTTCACAATTTTAACAGTAAGACTAGATAGACCTATTTCAAAAGGTGCACCAAACGCCGCGCCGCCGCAACGCATCATGGTTCGATAAATAAGATTATTACTTTGAAAACGTGAGATTTTTGCAGGATTTTGTTTTTCACCAACAGGTTTTGGAACGATTTTTTTAATAGCGCTATTAGCCATGGACATGATTATAGCAAGCTTGATCAATATTGGGCAGAGGTAAATTTTGTATGTTTATTACGATCGTTTTAATTGATCATACGCCCAATTTATTTCTTTTGTTTTGGCCAGCGCGAGCGCGCGAATTTCGTCGGACATGGTGGCAACACGATCAGGGTGGTTTTCGTGTATTAGGCGTTGGTATGCAGCGCGAATTTCTTCATCTGTTGCTTTGGGTTTGATACCCAAGACTATATGGGGAGGACGCTGAGTTTGCGAATTTGCAGACATTTGTGAATTATTTTGGGGAGATAGCGATGAAGATGCAAATAGCATACGATAGGCGCGGAAGATCGCATAGACCAATATCGCTAAAAGAATAAACTTTATCATTGAAATACCTTCATAACTCAAAAAGACAATATATGAAAAGCTTCCTTGATCATGGTTTATAAACTGAAGTAGCAATAAATCATAAGTAAATAATCTTGTTTAGACCCTTGATCATATGCTTGTAGTGGTGCAAATCATTATTATCAGAGATAAACAAAATACTCTCGGGATTCCTTGAACCATTTTGATGGGAGTGTTACGGTCCGCCCGAAATTAGGGAGCATAACGATGTTATCAATAATGCGACATGTTTCTGTTTTGTATGCAATAATTGTGGCGTTCTTGCCAACAAGCGCTACTGCTACAAAAATCGCAGTAGTTGTAAGTAGCGCTGGTGCTGGTTCAGATAAAGCAGCTGCCTATGTAGCTCATTATTTGCATTATTTTCTTTCTGAAGATGGCAGATACGAAGTCATTGATAATAATGACAAGCTAGATGCAGTCGACCCAGATGCCGCAAAAGCATTTAACGAAGCTGAAGGCCTAGTAAAAAAGGCTATGAGTGCATATGAAACTTTAGAACTTGATCCTGCGGCAGATTACTTAAATAAAGCAGTAAACAAATATGAACACTTTGTCCCAGACCTTATTGATGTTAAGCCTATTGCTGATGCTTTAGTTTTGTTTGGCGCTGTGTTAATTTTACGTGGCGATGAAGAACAAGGAATTGAACGAATAGAACAAGCAATAACAATATTTCCAAAGGTAGAACCTGATCCAAAAGTATTTAATCCATCTATGCGTAAAGTTTTTCAAAACACAGTGGAACAGGTTAATAAAAAAGCACAAGGCAATATATCCATTACATCTAGTCCCGGATACGCAAAGCTATATGTAGATGGTGTTTTCCGCGGTATTACACCAGTAACAGCCGAACAATTAGCTCCAGGACGGCATTACGTTAGATTGGTAAAAGATGGCTATCGTAGCTTCGGGACAATCGTTACAGTAAAAGGTAATAAAGTAACCAAATTAAATGGCGCCTTGAAACCTACGAAAAAATTTAACACCTTCGATAAAGCATTAACTGTAGCAAGTGAAGCGCTACGCAATGGAAATAATGATGATTCAAGTTTGCCTGATGATTCATTACTTAAATTTAAAACTTTACTTGATACCGAACAATTATTTGCCGCCGATGTTAGACTCGATGGTGAACGAGTTAAAGTAACAGCAGCTCAATATGATCTCGTTAACCAGAAACACTTTAAAACAGTGTCGCATGTTTTTCCGTACAACACCCAATCTGATGTCTTTGAGCGCGAGATTAGCGATTTATTACGAACACAATTTGGTGAAACCACATTAACCAAAAAAGTTGATTATGGAGCCAAAGATGATGAATCAGATAGTGGTCCATGTATGGGCATGTCTTGTACTAAATTTAAAAAAATCGCACTTTTTGGTGGTATAGGTGCTGGTGTTGTTCTTAGTGGTACTGGAGGTTTATTATATTGGATGGCCAAGAAAAATAACAATGATTATCGCACCACGGCCCAAACTAGTTCTGAAGCTCCCTCGCTTAGAAGTTCAGGTAAACTAAAGGCACTCATAGGTGATATTCTTGTTCCGCTTGGAGCAGTTGCGGTAGCAACAGGTGTAGGTTTATTTTTCTTCTATAATCCATCGGATGCTCCTGTTGGCATGAGTCAGAATTCTCTAGGTACTAGTCTTAGTTTTGGGGTTGTGCCACTGATTGATGGTGGTGCTGCATTTGCTACAATGCGTTTTTAAAAAAGGAATTATTATGATAACCAATACTAAAAAGTTATTATTTTTTGTGCCTAGTATGGCTTTATTAATAATGATTGTCGGCTTATCAAGTAGTTGTTCATTAATACTTGATTGGAGTGAAGATAATCAGCCATGCAATATTGAAGCACAAAAATCCGGTTTGCCTGAATGCAATCCAGGCTATTCATGCGCGGTTGGTCGCTGTGTAAAGGATGGCTCCATACCCCAAGGCGAAGGTTGTTCACGCGATCATCAATGTAGTGGTTATCCCGCCAACATTTGTGCAGAAGTCCCCTTGTTTAACAAATCATTTTGTAGTGCTAGTTGTGATATCTATTATAGCGCTAGCAGTAATGAATGTCCTTCTGGTTATTATTGTCGGCCAGATGAAAGCTCACTTACAGATTCAAAGGTTAGAGGGGCATGCAGTAAAAGTGAATGCTCTTTAGATGGCAATTCGGGCTGTTCAACGGGATTTGAATGCATCAAGATTACTGAAACCGCAAACGCCTGTTTAAGACCATGCTCGAAAGATTCAAGCATAAAATTTTCATGTAATGCTGATTCTACCTGCCAACCACTTGGTCCCGATACTTTAACACTTGCCTGTATAAAAAGAAGCAAATTGCCACAGACACGTGATTCAATCTGTGATTTTGGTGAGATCACTTGTAATCAAGGTTTAGCTTGTGTAAACACCGGTGCTGATTATCACTGCAAGTTGCTATGCGACCCCGCGCAAGATGCTGTTCTTCCAGATAGTTGTACTTCTTGTAATTCCGAACCTGAATTTGATGATGCTTTCGGAGTATGCGATTAACTAGGGACATCCCCTTATAAAACCTATTCTCGATGATATGGCTCGCCGCGCAAAAAGGTATGGGCGCGATAAAGTTGTTCAAGCAGAACTACCAACGCAAGCCTATGTGGTAGAGTAAAACGAGAAAGTGACCAAATTTCTTTCGCGCGTTTTTTGATGTCTTCGTGCAATCCGTTGGCACCACCGATAACAAAAGCAATATTCTGGTTGCTATAATTTATTTGCCAATGATTAAGTAAATTAGCAAGTTCGGTGGTTGAATACTGACGACCGCGTTCATCAAGTACAATGAGTATCTCATTGGTTTTTAAATGTTTTAGCATCATTTGATGTTCGCGTTCATAAGTATCATCTCGCAGCCGAATTAGCTCAGTTGATATGTAATGATTAAGTCTTGTAGAATAGGTATCTGCAGCATTAACTAGTGGGTCTTTTGCTCGACGGCCTACGGTAATTACGCGATATTTCACCCTAAAAATCCTTAAAGAATTATTAAATTAATAAGCTTCAATTGAGCTTATGTTTAAACTATCAATGTGTTGCTGATATTGGCACCGTAGTAGAAGTATCACAAACACAAAGCCTTGGAGCATCTTCCCACATAGCTTCGATGTCATATACTTGTCGTGTATATTGATGAAAAACATGTACAACGATGCTTCCAAAATCAATTAATGCCCATTGTCCTTCGCGTAAACCTTCAATTCCTTGAACTTTTGTACCAAGTTTTGCTAATGATGTACTTATATGTTCGCTGATAGATTGAACGTGACGATCACTGGTACCACTAGCCATAACTAAAAAATCAGCATACGCTGAACGTTGGCGTAAATCGATTACAATTACATCTAAAGCTTTACGTTCAAATGCAAAGTCAGCTGCTTTACGAGCAAAGTATTCGGTAGACAGTTAAAACCTCCTTAAGTTGGTGAGTTTTACTTAAACTCTAACTTGTTATGTTTGATAGCGCATTAGAAATTATGTAAAAATGCTTCATTTTGAAAATATATTTAAAGTTTATTTATAAATAGCGCAAGAGATTAAAATAATTAAGGAATATAGGCATTAGGACCTGCTTGCTTGAGGTCGTCAGCAAAAAATTCAATTAGACTTTTATGTGGTGGCGGGATGCGTTGATACTCATTAATACTTTTTGGCACATTACGTACGGTTGCTTTGCCAATTTTTTTTATAGCTCCATCGAATCTTAATAAAAGTTGTGTAGGTCTAACATCACGATCTGCAACCTCTAACCTACCTTCAATATGGCTTTTGAGAATAATGCCAGTGGCAGTATCGACCCAGATGTTTCCGGATACTGATAGTGGTTTTGCCAGTTCACGCCAGCGAGCTGTAGGAGCAACTGGCATGTTTGATGAACTAATGGGTATATCAATGCTTTGTTCATTAGGTCTGGTTAAGGCAATTGGGTACCGTATTGCTTGACGACCATCGACTGCGTCTGGTTTTGGTTCACTAAGGCTGAGGCGTGGTGAAAATAAAGCAAGACTTTGGCGTAGTTCAGACCAAATTAGCTCGGGCCATTTTTCAATATCAGTTTGGCGCCGAGAGGTTTTGCGCAAGTGCCCTTTATCTTGGCGAATATAAACATCTTCATCGATTAGGTAGATTTCGGTTTGACTGGGTCCGGTGTCTGAAAAAGTATAAAAATTACCACTGACATCTTGAGTAACAATACCAAAGTGTGTCTCTTGTAATTCTTTACCACCGCGACTGAACGTTATAATGGATCGCGATTCAAAATTTAGAGAATCAAGCATTTTTATTACATTAGCATAAGAAATATTTATGGCACGCATAGCCATCTTAGTATCTTTATGCAGAATAGTAGCATCAATAGAGGGATCTTGCTTGGTATCTAATTGATCATGTTGGTTAGGATCAGCTTTATTACAACCGAAGGCAAGCAATATAGCCGTAATGCCTGCAGTCATCCATAATAGCCAGAGACGATTTGAATAATTAAACATGAAAAATCCCATACTACGATTGTGAAAATTGGTACACTATTTATGTATTATTATACAGTGCGTTGAAATATGCTAAAATTTTCATTTAAGCATACTTGCTCAGATTTTCTGTACGATAAAAAATAAATATCAAATATCCGAAAAGGAGGGGATCTGTGTATGTAAGGGATGGAGGGAGAAAATAAAGAAACACTGTATTGAATTGGTTGGCGCCAATTAAATACTTAAAAAAGGTTATAGGTATGGATACACAAGCAAATGAAGTTGTGGCTATAAAAAAGACAATAAATGAAGAAGTTTTTACTAAATTATGTGAACATTTTAAAAATGGTCACTTATGTTTATCTGATATCGCTCAAATTCCTATGAGTGAATTAGAGAATATACACCAGTTAGCCAGGCGATACTTACTACATCAAGAATATGTTCGCGCGGCCAAAATTATGAAAATGTTAGTGCACCTTTATCCATATTCATCAGATTTCTGGGGAACTTACGGCATAGTTCTTCAACGTCAAGAAGATTATCTCAAAGCGCGAATGGCTTATTTTGCAGCAAACGAGTTTGATAAAAAGCGTCCAGAATGGATGGTATATGCTGCCGAGTGCGAATTGATGCTGCAAAATCCACAATTTGCTCTTGATTTGATTAAGCCTGTTTTTCATTTGCAAATTGCTAATGCGAATAAAAGTAGAGAAATGCTTAAGCGTGCACAGCGCATTAAAATTATTGCCGAAAACATGGAATCAGGCCCAGATGATTTAGATGCTATTAAAGCACGAATAAAAGCATCCTAAATAGATCAGGGTATAAAAAATTTATTTTTA
>JAFGEK010000047.1 GCA_016931625.1 Deltaproteobacteria bacterium
GTGGACGTTAGTTTTATCGATAGGTGTGGATGAAACTCCGATATAACCGCCGAGAACATCAACAAACGAAAAGCCACTGGTGGCTTCAACGTTTTTGCTTACCCCTGCTTTAACTCGAAGATACTTGCCCCATACATAGTTTGCTTCAGCTTGGCCAACAAATGTTTGCTCATCATTAACCAACTTGGCGTTGATAAAAGTAATGCCACCCTTAAGAGATGCTTTTAGGTTGTTGGCGAGGTCACTTTTAACCCCAATCATTACTGGTACGATGTTAGTGTCGCCATGCGATGGATAAACCGCAGTGATAGAAGCATAAGGTTTATAGCGGGTCGCGATAAACGCAGCGTTTGCTTCAATCTTCGTGTGTTCGTTAACTTGCCAAGCTATGTTTGCAGCAGGTGTGTGAACAAGGCGATTAAGATAGTTATCAGCGATAGCGGCGTAAGAGCGATAGCCAAAGTTATAATCAAACGAAGCAGTGACGTGGCTTGCTGTATGGGTTAGCGCTGCGTTAGTATGTGCAGTAGTGTCAACGTGTAAAAGACGCGCAACCACTGTGCGATCAGAAGGCTCGATGGTGCGACTAGTTTTAGCCATAATCTCGTAATTAAGTGCACGGTCGTCGCGGGCAGCTCGGGTAATGGTCGCAGTGATATGGCCGAGCCACTCAGAATAATCACGAGTAGTACTTGTTTGGGCGCCAGTAAAATATTGGTATGATACCAGGCCCTCTGCTTGGGCCTTGACCTCTGAGCTTTGGTGTTGCCAACGCGCACCCAAACCAACGACCGTAACTAAATCGCTCTCACCCGTAGTAGCGTTAGTTGCTTGTGGATTGCTCATAAAGTGTGACCCAATTTCTAACCAAGGCTTAACACCAAGCAGAGAGTGCAGTGCGGTTGTTGGCTGCCCAAAAGTGACTATTTGCTGTGATGAATGTGCTTTAAGGGTATCGCTACCTGTGGATGCATCGTTGGATAAGTCGTTAGATGTATCTTTGGCAACACTTGCATCTGTGGTCGTAGCGACACCATTTGGGGCTGTATCGCGAGTATCGTTGCTATTCGTGTTTATTGCCTTACCGTTGTTAGCAGCCAAACTATTTGCTGATGCTGATAACGAAGTGTCAACAGGTGGTACTGGTGCAGAGTCTTTAGTTGCCGTCGATGATAGCTCTGCTAGTGGTTGCTGTGGCCTTTTATCTCTTTTTGCACGCGCATTTTTTGCGTGTGTTTTACGATGTTGTTTACGTGCTCTTTTTTTCTTGGTGGATTTATTTGCTGCGGACTTTGACAAAGGTGCTGGCTGCGCGCTTACGATTGGGGGCGGCTTGAGTTCAACTGGTGTTGGTGACGCAACTTCGGGTTTACTATTGTTTGTTGTTTTTGGCTCGGTCATACGATCGAAATCAGTACAGCTTGGGATCCACAAACCGAACAGTATTAGCCACACTAGTTTAATGCGATTGCACAACATAATAACTAATCTAGAGATATGCAACTTCGACCCCCGCCCATCGGAAAGCAAAAAAGCAAGCGCGATAACTACCATGATAATTTTGGATTGCAACTGATGTTGCTGGGTTTTTTGCTAGCTGTTACGAAATCATCAAATACGTGAATATTTTTTTAGTGAGGAATAAACTGCATTAAAACGCCATGATTTCCTGCTTTTGCCAGATATTTAGGCGTTTTTTCTATTTAGAAAAAAGATCGTGCGGGTCTTTCGGTAGCCTTAAAGAATTTATGTGAACAATGGGTAGCGTCTATTCTTGCGGAGTAATCGAATACTGACATGGGAGATAAATGTGATCTACCATGATTGCCTCCTTAATATATAGTGCTCTTGTTATAGTGTCCTTGGATTTTTGGTTTTTTGCTTATTAATTATTTGTTTGTTTGGTTGCCACAATAGCTCTGGCGATATATTGGCTGGCTTAGAGTCGGCAGTATCCTGCGATTGGTATCCCTCCCCCCACCGTCAAAAGGTTGCTGTCGGCTCGTCGTTTATGTGGTGTCACCTAACTAGAAGGCAATCGACCACATAATGCCCACGCTACTTCTAAAATCGCTGCAAGAATAATATTTTGTAACCAAGCATGCGAGCCAGTGCGATAACATTCTTGCGTTGGGTAGCTGCACCAAGCAGCCTAAACCAGTGCCAGACACCAATGCTAAGGGGCTGCACTTTAAAATCGAGTTTTCCTCTTGTAAGTTCATTCTGTAATGATAAGTTACTGACTTTGCTAGAGAAGAATCGATGCACCAAACACTATCGAAAAATAAGGTGCCCATCAGATTAACGTTTGAGAGGTGGTATCATATCACTGAAAACCATGATGATCTGGCAAGCTATTTTCATGAAGTACTTGAGACAGTTGAAAATCCTGAGATTATCGTGGCAATAAAGGTTCTCTTAAAGCAACTCGTAATTATGGTAGAATGAAATGGTTGGTAGTAGTATATCGAGAAATAACAAAGAAGGATGGTTTCGTAATAACTGCCTACTTTTTAGATACAAAACCTAAAGGAGAAGTCATATGGCAACGGTAGCAGCAAAAAAGACTGAGCAGTTTATAAGCCGTTGTATGTCTTTGGCTTCTGACGTTATTGGATTACCTGCCCATCAAGTATGGATTGATTATGATGAAGAAACTGATGTCCTTTATATGAATTTTCGTAAACCGCAGAGGGCAACCAAGACTGTTGAAATGAACGAGGATGTGTTGATTCGTAAGGACGGCAGCAAAATAGTAGGAATTACAATTATGAACGCGAGTATTCATTGAGATCGAATATGCCGCCTTTCCAGCCCGCCCTATAGCCTTTCCCCTCCCGCTCTTTAAATTTGATTAAAACTGAACCAACCTTAAAATGCATAAAAAATGCAAAAAGCTAAGGGCTACACAATAAAAGTACCTATCGGTAGTGCAAAAAGCTTCGAGAATTTTTTGGCCATCATTTTGCTGATCGAACGCCGATTATTTTCAATATCGCAAATATAAGATTTCGAAACACCCACCTTTTTACCCAGTTTCTGCTGGGTAAACCCACGGTTTTCACGATAGACCCGAACATAATATCCCGGTGTCATATCCTTTTTGATTTCTCGGTATAATTTCGTCTCAAAGAAATTGATGGGCTCATTTTCTTCAATACTCAATTTTTCGCCATACTCTTCTTTCAAATACCGAAGAAGACGTGGCGGCACCCTTCCTTTCACCCGAATATCAATATGGGGCGTTTTTACGACTGCCAACATAATACACCTCGATGGTTATGGTTGTCTTTTCATGCTTCCAACAAGCTACATACGAATATGTGAGATGACAGTGATATCTATTTTTCCCGAGCTTGCTAAAATTGTTCCAATCCGATGCCATCGGACCACAGTCTCTTAACTGTTCTGCTAAAGCGGTAAAACGCTTTTGCACATCCAGCGGTAGCTTGTGAAGGTTTTTATGCACCTTCTTAGTAATTATAATCTCGTATGTAACGTCTATCTTTTTCACTTCACTTTTAAGGTACCCTTTTAAAGGGTACTTGTCAATTCCGCTCATCTGAATGTGTAAAACAAGGCATATTTGACATCACTATACATTCATGTATATAATCTGTACATGAGTCAAATGAATATTAATATGACTTCTGCTTTAAGCCAAACACTTGAGCGGTTTATGCGACTACGTGGCATACGCACCAAATCTGAAGCGGTACGTATAGCACTGCAAGAGGGGCTAGAACGGTCTTTGGCTACAGCAAGTAAAACAACCGATTTTTCTTTGTGGATTGGGGCGGCAAAAAAGGCTGATGAAAATCCGCAACCGCGTTTTAAATCACATTCTGATCTTTGGTAATAATTTATCAAGATGGTAATAGATACATCAGCAATATTGGCAATTTATTTTGCAGAGGATCATGCACCATGGCTTGCTCAGCAGTTATCAAAGCATAATGGTGAATTAAATATGAGCACAGTTAATCTGGCTGAAACCTTAGTTTTAATTCGTGATAGACAACCAACACTTTATAAAAAAATTGAAGATGAACTACTCACCAGTGGCATTAATTTTATCGAACCTGATGTTGAACAAGCTCGTATAGCGGCAAAGGCGCGAATAATTTACCCGCTTAATTTTGGTGATTGTTTCGCTTATGCTCTGGCAGTTAAATTAGGCCAGCCTCTTTTAGCAATAGATAGTGATTTTAAAGCCTTAGATATTGAAGTGATTTTTCCGGCTCAGCTTTAGCTTTATAAGTGCCAAACGTCAATGCTGCCATATTTCTTTGGTATTTTGTGTTTCTTGGTGCCAAACATTATATTAACCGCTATAAAGAAATAGATATTAAAGAAATATTTCCGCAGTAATTCAGACATCATTGAAAAAAATAGGGAAAAAATAGGAAAAACAGGTAGCTTGCTATAAACATTTAGGCCTATGCGCAAATTTACACTTGTTACAAGTATTTATAGATGTCCGCTTCATTAGCACGGGTAGATGTCCGCGTGTTTGAAAACCTGTTATTGTCAAACGGGTCGTTA
>JAFGEK010000048.1 GCA_016931625.1 Deltaproteobacteria bacterium
CTTGCAGTCGAAATGACATTCTTTGTTTCGCCCAGACTTTTTGAGAACTTACCATCTGGCACCGAATTTTGTGGTTTTTTGGGGGGCTCTATATATTTACCATCGTTAGATATTCCGATATTTTTTTATCTATATCGGTGTAATAACTATAATCACCTAAATCTTCTTTGGTATAAGCAATACAGTAAACATACAGATAATTATACTTATGATATAATACATTTTTCGCATTAAAAACCTCTTAGGTCATTTAATTATAATGTTTTTGTTTTCATCATTTGGCATCACTAGCTAATGCGAGAGTCTTTTCTAAACTTATAAGCAAATCTTTATTACCATCTTGTTTGTAATTAGCTAATTTGCGCTCGTACTCAGGTATGCGTTCGATAAATTGGCCAAGACGTTCGCTGGTGATGGTATCAGCACCCAACCCAAAACCCTCGTGTTCTAAATAACGCGCATTTAATACTTGTTCAAATTGCCCTTTAATAGGTACGGCAAGCATGGGCCTATGCAAATAAACCGCCTCGCCCATTAAAGTAAAGCCAGCACTTGCCACTACCCCGGCAGCGGTGCGCAAATCGTCGATAAATTGCGCTTCAGAGAATGGTCGATAATGTAGATTGCCTTCAACAATTTCATAAGTTATCTCGCGACGCATACCGTAAATACGACATTCGCGACCGCTTTGCTGCAAAATTTCAGGCAAGGATGTATTGCTAGTTGAAGTTTGGTATACCAGTAAATGCTCACCTGCCTCTGGTCGTGCATTTATTATTTCGGGACGTAAAATTGGTGGATGCAAAGTAGTGTTTGGTTTGCGGGTCGGCGGATAGAAAAAAGTGGTTATGTGATAATGAAATGCGCCAGGCACTTTAGCCTTCACTATGGCGTTTGTTAGTTGATAATCACTCTCATAACCTGCGAGCAATTCGGGCGCGTGGGTGCAGCGGTTAATGATTTGCATGTTATCAATCGAAATCACTGGCAATTCATGGCGTACCGCAAAAAGGTAACTCCAAGTTTCAAAGTCTGAAATCACTACATCAGGTTGAAATTTTTCGTTAATTTCGAAATAAGCACGGATATTTTGCGGCAGTCCGTTTAATGCACCTTTAATATTTTGTACTACCGTACGCCATTTTTGTAGCTCATTGTCTTGATAAGCTAAGGTGTAACCCCAAATCTTTTTAATCGATAACACTTCGCTAGCTCGTTTGGCCAGGTATTCATGGGCTCGCCCTGATACTACGACTTGCACTTCATGTTTTTGTGATAGGGCATCTAAAATTACGCGCGAGCGCATAGCATGCCCCATGCCTTCTCCGACAACACCATAAAGAATTCGCATATTGGATGACATATCATATATATTGGCATTGAGGTAGGCATGCTCGATATCGTTAATGCATATTTAGAAGAATTATTTATTCTTTTGCCCCGTTTTTCGTTGTTGTTTATCTATGCCTTGCTTTTTGCGTTGGTTGAAATCGAGATCGAAGGCAAAAATGGCTGGGCCGCAAATTTACCTACCTGGTTTCGTCGTACTCCTTGGTATGCCCGCATTTTCGCTTTTGTATTGTCGGGTAAACCGCTCACCGGTTACCACATGGTAATGTTTTTAATTCCGTTTTTTAGCTTTCATTTGGGTTTGGCGTTTGGCCAATCTTGGTCTTGGGGCTTTGAGATACGTGTCGTTACTACCTACTTAGTGTGGAATGCCACTTGGGATTTTCTTTGGTTTTTACTTAATCCTCATTATGGCTGGTCGCGTTTTCACAAAGGTATGATCTGGTGGCACAATGGTATTTGGCTCGGTCGTTTGCCTATCGACTATATCGTAGCGCTAGGAGCATCGGTTTTGCTTGCGGCCATACCATGGCTTATATTTAAAAATATTTCGTATATACTCTACCAAGTTAGTTACATTATATTCACAGTAGCCGCAATTATACTCATCGGATATTTCGCCCCACTCTATCAGCGTTGGTATCATTATATGCGTAGCGCCCCCAAAAATGAAGTGCCATTGCGTCAGGAAAGCCTCGCGCGAGGTAGAAAGGAGGTGTCGAAAACTCGCTAAACAGCCCAACGGGTGAAAGTCCCGTCCGATTAATGGTTAGCCACCAAGTCGGTAGTGAGTCTTGCATGCAGGATGGGGTGACTCATCCCACGAAGCACAAGACAGCAAGTTTGCGAGGCCGTGTGATAGAGCTTCGAAATTTTAGTTGTGTAGACCGGTGCCTTTGGCACGGCGGCAGGCGTTTGAAGACCGTCCGCCGACTTGGGTGCCTATTGTTTGGCATTGCACAGCTTTTATGTATTGACATATTGACAGAAACAGCTAGTTTTGTATATACTAATATATACATGAGCACTGGCATCACAAAATTATTTAATAATGGGGGTTCGCAAGCCGTGCGTTTACCAAAAGAATTTCGTTTTAAGGGTGAAGAAGTCATAATTCGCCATTATGGTAACGGTGTATTACTAGAACCTTACGAACCTAATAATTGGCCTCCTGATTATTGGGCATTAATGCCAACTATTAAAGATAACGAATGGGAACGTCCCATTGATCAAATACCTAAAGCAATCGAAGATGAGTTCGATTGGCTATGAGTTACTTATTAGATACAAACACTTGTTCTTACGTTCTCAAAAATAGTTTTGCTATTGCTGAACGGTTGCAAAAAATTTCCCCAGCTATGGTACACATATGTGCAATAACCATCGCCGAAGCCCGTACTGGTTCATTAAAAAGTATAAATCCATCTCGTTTACTTCACGCATGGGATTATTTTTTAAAACCATTTTGCAATCGTATTTTACCTTTTGATAAAGAAGCTGCTGAGCATTATGGTGAAATACGCGCAGATCTTGAAAAACAAGGCAATATGATTGGTGATCGAGATTGCATGATTGCCGCTATTGCCCGCTGTCATGGCTTAATTTTGGTCACAGCCAATACAAAAGAATTTCAACGTGTTGCAAATTTATCAATAGAAGATTGGCGTAAAATATAAATTAATCTAGAATCAGATCCCTATTCCAATAATTAGTATGACTCTATCACAGTACCATTAAGGTGTGCAGCAGAGCACACCGGCCGTGATGTTGCCATCACAACCGCCAAAATACTCATTGGGCGATGCTACTTCGCGCCCGCAGTTGTACCAGGTGCAGGCATTACCTAGCGTGTCGGTAGCACCAGCGCAAACGCGCATGGGGGCGGTGGCAGGACTGCAGGCGGTACCACCTGTGGTCGACACGTAGCAGTCACCGGTGCCGGTTCCAGCACGCTGCAAGGCATCGTCGGTCCAGTAGTTATACTGAGGAGCGAGTTGGCGGTGGCGGTCGACCCAGTTCTGGGCGGTACAAACAGTAAGCCCGGCGCTGGTGCAGACTGCCGAGCGCTGACTCCAAGTAAACGTTCCGGCACAGCCAATCATGTCAGGGCCGAAGAACTCACTATCTTTGCAGACCGCGGGAATAACCACTTCATTGATTTTTGCTGCGTTGAGTCTTTGGGCGTACTGGCCGTGGGCATAAACGGTTTGCCCGATATCGCTGCCGTCAAAGGTGTATAAACCAATGTGGGCGACTCCCCTTGAATCAAGCTCCATAGCCAGGCTTTGCATATCACCGCAGCTACCTAAGACCGGGCACACTGCCGACCTGGTCAAGAGCCGCTGCGGGCGACTCATACCATCAACACGGAGATAGCCGAGCATGTTGTCAAAGTCAGGCGCGAAGTAGGCGATATGGGCCACGCCGGTAGCATCGATATCGATGGCAACCGACGAGGCGGTACCATCAACAGACTGATCCAGCGTCTCAGCGTTGCACTGCGGTGGTGTACAGTTGGACACATACGTGAGACTTGTGCCGCTGTTATCTTGACCAGCAATATGCCCGATATCATGAGCATCGACGGCGATGGCGACATTTGAGCTCATTCCCACTAGAGTAGCCGGTTGCCCTGCGAGGGTATTATATATCGCTTGGTCCTTATAGAACGCATAGGCCACGTGTGGTACGCCACCTGGATCTAAATCGATGGATGGTAAAAGATAGGAATGCGCAGTGCTATCGAATATCTCCGCTGTGCCGGTGTCTGAGCGAATATATTTCAGAATACCGGTACTGTCGACATAGGTGATATGGGCTATGCCTTCTGCCGTTACCGCGATGTCATTCGGCACTCCGACCGCGGTACTATTATCGAGCGTGGTGGGTGATAGCCCCGTGCGGAAGTATTTAAGTCTGGTGTTGTTGTAGTCATGGTAAGCGATATGTGCTTGCCCCAGGGCATCAAAGTCGATAGACGGCCAGCGGTAGCTTCCTGGTACATCAATCGTGACAACTTCTTTGCGGCGTGCAACCTTGGTCGTGGTCAGCGTACCCCAGTCAATAATGTGAACCACCGTTGCCGTGTTAGTGTTGTCAACCGCGATGTCGACATAGTCTGAAGAGACCGTCGATGAGCCAGCGATTCTTGCCCACGTTCCTGCTGACTCCAAGCGAGCATACTCTAGCGTGCTGGTATCCTCGTTGCGATGTAAAAAGTGCAGGCGACCGAGGTCGTCGATTACCATGTCTCCGTGTTGTCCGGGCAAGCCACGACTATCGATGTCGCGGGGAGTATCAACGCCATCCACGACGAAATATCGCAGGGCCCCAGAGGTTCCGACAAAGCTCACGTGGGCGACACCCCAATTATCAACCGCTAGTTGGATGTTCCCCACAACATTGCTCGCGATGACGCTTGCGGGACTGCCTATGCGTATGAGCTTGGCCTGGGAATTGGTGCTGTCGAGGTAGGCAATCACCGGGATCTCATTGGTGGGATCGATGTCGATGGATGACACGGAACCCACGACAGTCGAGGAATCAAGGGTTTGGGGAACTGCCGTGCCGTCTTTCTTAAGATACTTCAGGCTTTTAGCTGTCCAATCTTGATAAGAGATATGCGGGATATCGTTTTTATCGATGGCAATAGAAGGAGCACGACCAACATCATTAGTAGTGTCGAGAATCTCCACGGTAGGGCTAGCACCGATGACCTTGACATAGGCGAGGTTAGCGCCCGACTGCGCCCACCCTACGATGTGAGAGATGTTATTGGAATCAATGGCAATGCGTACATTCGTATAAGCCGTGCTACTGATTAGCTGGGCCGTGCTAACCCCGTCCATGACTTGATGATATAGGTAATATTCGAGAGGCGAAGATCTGTGGTGCATCCACACCACATGCGCCAATCCATTAGCGTCGACAGCTACGTCGGCATAGCGATCGGCATTGCTCTCGAGCAGAACCGGATCGCTAGTCCCATCGAGCTTTTGATAATAGAAACTCCAGCTCGGATCGGTGTTGCCCCATATGATGTGCGGGGTACCATCAGGCGCGAGAGCCAATCGGGCATCCAGCCAGTTAGTCCCCAGCGTGGTGAGCGTTTGTCGTTGAGAGCCAAAGTTAAAGGTGGTTTGCCAGGTGAGCGTGGCGTCGGTGTTCTGTCCAAGCAGCACTAGTTGCTCGTTGTATCTTTCGCGGTCGCTTTGCAGCCTAGTGAAGACTGCGTTCGTGGGCAGCGCCGTCTCCATCACAGTACCATCAGGTGCGGTATAGCGATAGGTGCCAAGTAGCAGCACTGTGCCCGCCGGTCGCGTCCAGCCAAGAGCACGCTCGTCGGGGTCATAGGGATTCATGTAGGTAACAGTGGACCGCCCCGTTGGCACACCGGCGCGCAGGTCAATCGAGTAAGACGAGTAAAGACCATGCGTGTCAAAGGCGCGGATGCGGAAATAGCGGGCGTGGCCGAGATCTGCCGCATCGATGAGGTCCGTGTACGAAGTAACGCCAGGCGACAGGGCCGCGGCAACGATCGTATAGGACCCCTCGTTGTCAAGCCGCCGCTCGAGGGTAAATCCGGCAAGGTCGATGTCGCTTGGTATTGACCAGTGCACGGTGGTGTAGCGGTCAGTGAGCTCGTCGACAGTCAAGTCTGGGGTTCCTGGCGGCGTAGTGTCGAGGATGATGGAGTTATTAGCGGTGGTGGTGTTACCGACCCCGTCTTTAAAGCAGGCCCATACTTGCTTGGTGCCATCACCAAGTTCAAGAGTCCAAGAGCGGCTAAAGACGAAAGGTTCGTAGGCAGCAGTCGTGCAGTCAATGCTATTGTTGGCAATTGCGACGTTGGCAACTCCCGCCAGGGCATCGGTAGCGTTGAGTGTAAGCCAGACATTGCGACTTACAGCATAAGCAAGACCGCTATCGATAACGACGCTGGCGGCTGTCGGGCCGGTAGTATCAATGGTTAGCATCGTACTGGTGAGGGCAGAAGCATTGCCGGCGCCGTCTATTAAGATAACCCCTATCTGTTTACCCCCGTCGCTCGGACTTAACGAGACAACATCGAAATATGTCATACTCGCCGAGGTTGAGCTTAACTGCACATACGGTTGCGCTTCTTTATCAGCTCCCTCGACGAGCAGCTTCACACCAGCTACTAGGGAATATGGATCGAACGCCACGACCTCAACGGGTACGCTACTCGGATCGGTGGTAAGGTAACGTTTCCCGTCCCAGCTGAGCGCACTCGGGGCCGCGGTAAGCGAGACCACCAGCGGCGGTGTGGCATCGTAAATTACCGACGTATGATAAGTCTCGGTACGCAGGCGCTCGACGCCGGTGGCGCTCATGACGCGAAACTGGGCGTACATGATCTTTTCGCCCTCACCATCGCTAAGGGTAACCGGTACCTCGGCGAGGTAATCACGGAACAGTACCTCGATGCCCCCCTCGATAAAATCAGGCGATTCAGAGAAACGCATTTCATTGACACCACCGAAGGCCAGCATGACGAGGCTCACGTTGCGATTTTGAGTATAAGGGGCGCCGAGAACTTCGCCAGACGCCGTCGAAACAGAGAAACGCAATACCGCAGAGGCCGGGTAGAGCTTGAGTTCACTAGCCTCACAACCAGAGGCACCGCAGGTTTCTGTCTGAGCCTGAGTGTCGCTGCCAGCAGCCGGGATGTCGATGCTCACGACATCAGGCGTGAAGCCTGACAGATCAGCGCGGACCTCGTAAGCGCCGGCCTGCAAAGCACCAAGAGAGTAGTTACCGCTGGTATCGCATGAGGTTACCCGGGTCTCGGTTACGTCATCACTTATGCGAGTAGCGGCAACGCGCACCGCTGCGAGGTTGGCTGTCGCGTTAGCCAAGGTGACACGACCGAAGACGCGCCCAGTTGCCGGCGCCTGAAGCGACGTTAACAGTCCCACATCGGTGGTGCGACCTGGATATACTTTAACATCGTTAATCTGAATAGGGATGTTACCGACTGGTACATCTACCGAGACACGATAGGTGCCAGACGCCAATTCAATACTGGCAAACGTACCATCGTCAGCTGTCAGTAAACCCGGCGCAGCCTCAGCGCCTGCGCTGTCAGTCAAATGCACTGCCAACTCACCCTGAGTACTAAGCCCTTCGACGTAGACGACACCAATGATTCGACCCTTGGCCTTCTCACCAGTGCCCTGCGGGTCGAAGCGATTGTCAGCAGGCAGATTAGAGCCGCAACCAGCAAGGAGCAGGCCTGTCACCGTGAACATGATGTAATGAATAGTGCGCGACATGTTATTCTCCTGCGAGCAGGGCAGAACCATATGTTGTGCCATTAATAAAGGCGTCGATGACGTTCACCACGTGTATAGCGACTAGGGTCCAAATAAAGGCGTTGCGTATGGTGTAGGCGCTGTTGGCATCGTCGAGGCGTTTGGCGAACATCTCAGACGAGGCGTTGGCGTCGAGCTTATGATAGCGGTCATACAAAGAGTTGCCGCGCAGATGAAATCCCACCGCAAGGCCGGCAGCGGCTACTTCGGAGAGAACTAAAACAGCGCCCTTGATGGGCTGGCGGTTGTAAGTCTGGCCCCAGCCAGGTAGCAACAGCGAGCGATAGACAGCGCCTGCGCGCGTGCGTAGCACTACTGCCTCGGAAGAGAGAGCAACGAGATCTGCTGCCGGTAAGTTGACCTTAGTAGTGTGCGCTACCTTGGCATCGGCAACGTTAACCACGCGGGCGTCAACTGCATAGTAGTCGCCAACCTCGGACACAGTACCGATAATCAGGCCTTCAGCGCCCACTATTTTGCCGACCTCGACTGATTGTTCTTTATCGAAAAGACCGCTTTGTCCGAGAGCCAACTCGTCGATGATACGGTTTAGCTGCGTGCGCTCGACTAGCATGATGCCGTGATCGCGCACCAGAAGGGTTGTTAGCTCCGAGCTAACTAACAGGCCGAGCTGCTTCTGCTTGGTTGTTTCACCAGCCTCGTCAAAGGGGAGTACGGCAAAGCGTGAGTAGCGCGTCTCGCCGCGTAGCATGGCTAGGCCCTCTGCCAGATTGTCAGAGAGGCGACGTAGCTGGCCATCAAGGCTGAGGTGAGGTGACAGCGCTTTTTCTTGGGCAAGTTCAAGGGGCGCGGCGCTACTGACAATTATTCGGCCTGTGGCAACTTCGATTACTTTAATCTGCACACGGGTTGTCTCTCCCAAACCTGTCACTGAGCCAGTGATGATGAGACGCGCGCCTAGCGCGCCCGCGAGCTCTGTGAAGTCGCTTGCATTCTCCTGTGCGATGCTTGCTTCGTCAAGCGCCTGTTTTAGTGCCTTCTTATCAACAAGCTTTAGACCAGCGCCGATGAGGCCAATTTCGAACTCAGCGCGAAAACGCGCAGCAAACCCTTCAGTTGCAGGTGGACTCTTAATAGGGCCGAGCACTGTTATGGGTAGTGGCGAGCCTATAGAGCTCTGCACTCTCTCAACAATATCACGCGCCATCGTTGCCGCGGGTGTGCTCGCCGACGTAGGTGAAGAAGCCGAAACATAAAGGGTGATGAGAGTTGACAGGCAATGGTACACGGGGTCCTCTATGGTATGCGCCACCCTTTATCTGCAAAGCACAATGAATTGTGACCAGCACGACAAAAGTGGCAGTGGTATGGACCTTACAGCGCCAGATTTAATCATATCACAAGTCCGCTTAAGACTTCAGATATCAAGGTTTAGCCAGTCTCAAATGGGACAGGGTCGCTAATGCATTCAAAATTTTTTAATACTCAAAGAAGCGGTCGACTTTTTTGTGATAGCTAGGAGAATAGTGAAAAACTATAAAAGTCTTTACATAACAATATGTTAAATTCATCTGGCACTAGTTGTGGGGAGCTAACGTCAATAACCATGTACGGCCCATGATATTGTTTTTCCAATTTCTCTAGTATACCGTAAGGATTTAGTTTTTTCTATTTCAATTATAACCGACTTGTTTATTATAACGAGTTTAATTTTTAAAAATATATTTCTTTAATCGTATAATTGGATGCTCATGCGAATATTAGCAAAAGGAGATGTAGATCTTCATATTTTTAATGATACTAAAGCGCAAAATCCTCAAGTCAATAAGGTGCTATTAACTAAGGCGACTGCACTTTTATCTATTAGTGAAACAGATCAACTACAAAGTATTAGCCATCCTAATGTTAGGCGACAGTTTATTATCAGCAGAGCATGGTTGCGTTTAACTTTATCAAGTTATTGCAGCGTGCATCCATGTGACTTGCATTTTTTAGTTACAAAGCATGGAAGGCCTGAAATTAGCAAAACCAAAGCTATGCCCCCCTTGCGTTTTAATTTGTCACATACTTCCGGTATGTTAGCGCTCGCAGTTACCAACCGTAATGATATTGGTATTGATATTGAGTGGTTGGGAAGAAAAATAGATTTAACGAATATGACCAATCGTTTTTTGGCTATTTGTGAGGCGCAGGATGTATTGAAATTAGGGGAAGAAGAACAAAAAAAGCGTTTTCTAACCTATTGGACACTAAAAGAAGCTTATTTTAAAGCACGCGGCTTAGGAATAACATTATCGTTAAAAAATGTTATTTTTACATTTGCTAATAAAGAAATTAGTGTTAATTTCACTTCAGATATTGAAGATTGTCATAAAAACTGGCAATTTTCATGTTTATATCCAAGCTTAGAGCACGTGTTGGCTTTAGCGGTAAAATCTAGTGATACACCTATGGTGGCAAGCAACAATTATGTTTCAAATTTCGAGACATTATTGAAAAATTTACACGAGATCTAGCAGAAATTTGAAATAGAGCTTATTTATATATTTAGGTTGCTTTTTCGGTGTATGACTCTGTCGCACCCATATTGCCAAGCGTCGCATTTTTGCTAAATATCTCAGGGTTACAGTGTGTAATTTTGAGCTTTTTTCTAAATGAGAAAGTAAAGTCAGTATGCCATTACCACAACGCCAAGGTTTATATGACCCTTCTTTTGAGCGAGATGCCTGTGGTTTAGGTTTTGTCGCTACACTAAATAAAGAGCCAACCCATCAAATCGTTCTCGATGCACTTGAGATATTGCGCAATTTGACTCACCGCGGCGCTGCAGGTAGCGATCCTAAAACAGGTGATGGTGCAGGTATTCTACTGCAAATACCAGATGCTTTTTATCGTGAAGAGTTAAAACGAAAACACTCCATTGAATTACCGAGCGCAGGTAATTACGCGGTCATTACTTGTTTTTTATCGCAAGAGCCTTCACGTCGACGAGCTGTAGAGGCAATTGTCGAACGAGCTGTTTTACATTATGGTCAAAAGATTATTACCTGGCGCGATATTCCTATTAATACTAGCGCGCTTGGCCCTATTGCTCGTAGTAGAGCACCTTTTTTGCGTCATTTATTTGTTGAACGAAAATGCACTGCAGAGCTTTTTGATGCAACAATGTATATGATTCGCAACCGTGCTAGCAGTTTAGCAAGTGAAGGTCTTTATATTGCTTCATGTTCAGCCCGAACGGTTATCTATAAAGGTTTAATGCTTGCTGAGCAGCTTAGCACTTTTTATAAAGACCTAGAAGATCAGCGTACAGTAAGCAAGCTTGCCATGGTGCACTCGCGTTTTTCTACCAATACTTTTCCATCGTGGGAGTTAGCGCATCCATATCGTTTGTTAGCGCATAATGGTGAAATTAATACTTTACGCGGTAATAAAACTTGGATGGAAGCTCGCGAATGGCATTTAAAGAGCGATATTTGGAAAGAGCTTGTCGCTGATTTTCGCCCCATAGTTCGCCCGGGGGCTTCTGATTCTGGTGCTTTTGATAACGTTGCTGATTTTCTTTTTGCTTCTGGCCGCTCCTTGCCACACGTAATGATGATGATGGTGCCTGAGGCTTGGAATAACGATGTACATATGAGCGACGAGAAAAAGGCTTTTTATGAGTACCATGGTTGTCTTATTGAGCCATGGGATGGTCCAGCCGCTTTAGGTTTTACTGATGGTCGATTAATTGGGGCAACTCTTGATCGTAACGGTTTACGCCCAGCAAAATATGTAGTTACTTCAGATGGCATAGTCATACTCGCTAGTGAACATGGCGTTCTTACATTTGACCCCACAAAGGTTATGGTTAAAGGGCGTTTGCAACCAGGCAAAATGTTTTTAGTTAACACTGAAGAAGGTCGAATTGTTTCTGACGAAGAGATCAAGCGTGAGGTTGCCTCACGTCGTCCATATCGCCAATGGCTAAATCATAATAAAATTGAACTTGAACAACTTCCTACTCCTACTTGCGAAATGCCAAAGTACAACGAAGTAGAATTAGAAAAGCGCAAACTAATTTTTGGTTATACCCAAGAAAGTGAGCGCATGCTTTTAACTCCTATGGCAATTAATGGTGAAGAACCAGTTGGTTCGATGGGTACTGATATTCCATTAGCGGTGCTTTCGCGTCAGCCACAAATACTATTTAGCTTTTTTAAGCAACATTTTGCGCAAGTAACTAATCCCGCTATCGATCCAGTGCGTGAAGAAGTAGTTATGTCATTAGTTTCACAAGTTGGCGGCGAAGGCAATTTGCTTGAAGAGACACCACGCCAATGCCGTATGCTTGGGTTACCGCATCCGTATTTGACTAATCTTGAGTTAGCAAAACTTCGGGATAACCCCATTGCTGATTTTACTGTAACCACGATTGATATGTTGTTTAAAAGCAAAGGTGACCCTGAAGAAAATTTAAAAACCGCTCTTGATGATTTATGTGAACAAGCACGTGTTGCGGTTACAAAAGGTACAAGCATTATTATTCTAAGCGACCGTAAGATAAGCCAAGAATATATGGCCATCCCTACTTTGTTAGCACTAGGGGCTGTTCATCACTCACTAATGCGTAAAGGTTTACGAGTACGTTGTGGTATCGTGGTTGAAACTGGTGAAGCCCATGAGATGCAGCATATGGCTTTGTTAGTTGGTTATGGGGCGGGGGCAATTAACCCGTATCTTGCTTTTGACACAGTTGAGCAATTAGCTCGGCAGAACATTTTAGGGGCAGAGATAACGCCAGAGAAAGCAACACAAAATCTCACAAAAGCATTTAAGAAGGGCTTGCTTAAAGTAATGGCAAAAATGGGCATTTCGACTTTGTCGAGCTATCAAGGTGCCCAAATATTCGAAGCCATTGGCCTCGACCAGTTAGTGATTGATACATATTTTACCGGCACTACGTCACGTATTCGAGGCATCGGTTTGACTGAAATCGCCGAAGATGCTCTTGCGCGTCATAATGATGCTTTTAGCAATCGACCGCTTTCACGTATGCGCACCGGCGCTAGTCATCATTATCGACGTACTGGTGAATATCACTTATGGCATCCTGAAAGCGTTGCTTCATTGCAAAAGGCGGTACAATTATCAGATAAGGATTCATATGATCGCTTTGCTAAATCGATCAACGAACAACAACCTAGTGTACTACGCTCACTCTGGGATTTTAAACCAATAAATGAACCAATAGCTATTGAAGAAGTAGAGACTGCAAAAGAAATCGTCAAACGATTTGTTACTGGCGCTATGTCTTTTGGCTCAATTTCAAAAGAAGCGCATGAGAGTTTAGCGGTAGCAATGAATCGTATTGGTGCGCGTTCTAACTCAGGTGAAGGTGGAGAAGATAGCGAACGTTTTAAACCGGATGCCAACGGCAATTGGCGTCGTTCGAGTATAAAGCAAGTGGCTTCTGGTCGTTTTGGTGTTACTGTAGAATACCTAGTCAATGCGGATGATTTGCAAATTAAAGTTGCTCAAGGTGCAAAGCCAGGCGAAGGTGGTCAGCTACCAGGACACAAAGTTAATGAAGTTATCGCTAAGGTTAGACATTCAACCCCCGGGGTAACTTTAATATCACCACCACCACATCATGATATTTATTCTATTGAAGATTTAGCACAGCTTATCTTTGATCTTAAAAATGTTAATCCGCAGGCACGTATTAGTGTTAAGTTAGTTTCTGAAGCTGGTGTTGGTATTGTTGCTGCAGGTGTTGCTAAGGCTCATGCTGACGTTATTATTATTGCTGGGCATGATGGTGGCACTGGGGCCTCGCCACTTACTTCAATTTATCACGCCGGGGTTCCTTGGGAGTTAGGTATTGCCGAGACTCAACAGGTTCTCTTGCTAAATAACTTGCGAGGTAGAGTTAGATTGCAAGTCGATGGGCAGATGCGCACCGGTCGTGATGTTATTATGGCTGCTTTACTAGGAGCTGAAGAGTTTGGTTTTTCTACGGCACCATTAATAGCGAATGGTTGCGTAATGATGCGCAAGTGTCATTTAAATACTTGCCCGGTTGGGATAGCAACACAAGATCCAGTGCTGCGTGCTCGTTTTCGCGGTTCTCCTGAAAATGTTGTTAGGTACTTCTTCTTTGTGGCCGAAGAAGTACGAACTATTATGGCATCTTTGGGGGTTAAACATTTTGCAGATTTAATTGGTCGTGTTGAGCAAATCGTTCCAAAAACTGAGAACATAACACGTCGGCAAAAGCGTATAGACTTTTCAGAGGTATTATACAAACCAACCATTTCTGAAGATGCACCGTTGTATAATTGTGAAAGCCAAGATCATGGTATCGATAATATATTAGACCATAAGCTAATTGATCAGGCTAAGTCAGTATTTAGTGATCGTAAACCTGTAAAAATTGATGTTAGTATTAGAAATAGTAACCGAACTTTTGGCACCATGCTCTCAAGTGAAGTTGTGAAACATTATGCTGATGAGCCATTAACTGATGATACGATAGTAGTTAATACCAAGGGCACCGCAGGTCAAAGCTTTGGCGCTTTCTTAGCATCTGGCATTACTTTAAATCTTGAAGGTGATGCTAACGATTATGTTGGCAAGGGTTTATCAGGTGGTATTTTAGCCCTTAAACCACCAGCAGGTTCACCATTTAAACCCGAAGAACAGGTAATTGCTGGTAATACAGTGCTGTATGGCGCTACCAGCGGTAAAGCCTTTTTTAATGGCCGGGCTGGTGAACGTTTCGCTGTACGAAATAGTGGTTCGGTTTCAGTAGTTGAAGGTGTAGGTGATCACGGTTGTGAATATATGACCGGAGGTACAGTTATAGTTTTGGGTGCAACCGGTCGCAACTTTGGCGCTGGTATGAGCGGTGGGGTAGCTTATATTTTTGATTTATCAGGTGAGTTTAAAACTTGCTGCCATCCAAATATTCTTGCTGATATCGAGAAAGCTGATGAAAACGATTTAGCTTTAGTTCGTGGTTTACTAGAGGAGCATGTTCAGCGTACTCAAAGTCCGCTGGCGCGCGATTACCTTAATCGCTTTACGATAGTTGCAGAAAAGCTCTTGCGCATTATTCCAAGTGAATATCGTCAAGCTTTAAAAGCCCGTTCTGCGGCTTAAATTAGTTGATTAGTAATTTAAAGTGCAATCAAACGGCTCTAATTATAAAGAAAATAAGAGCCAAGAGTGAGTAGACAATGGGTGATCCAAAAGGATTTATGAATGTAGAGCGCCGAAAGGGTACTAGTCGTCCAGTTTCTGAGCGTCTACGTGATTATAATGAGTTTGAAAATTTACTTCCTGAGGCTGAACTGCGCAAACAAGCCAGCCGTTGTATGGATTGCGGTATTCCTTTTTGTCATTGGGGATGTCCATTAAATAATTTAATCCCAGATTTTAATGATCGAGTTTTTCGCGGCCAAATTAACGAAGCTACTGAAGCTTTATATGCAACAAATAATTTTCCTGAATTTACCGGTCGAGTTTGTCCAGCACCTTGTGAGGCATCATGCGTATTAAATATTGACAATATACCGGTAACCATAAAAAGCATAGAACGATTCATCGCTGATAATGTTGATATGTCAGTACCGTTAGTAGCACAAGTTGCTCCTGTTCGTATCGAACATAGTATTGCCGTAATTGGTTCTGGCCCTGCAGGACTCACCGCGGCACAACAACTTGCTCGTCTTGGTTATAGTGTGACGGTTTTTGAACGTGATGATGTTTTAGGTGGTTTGTTACGCTACGGTATTCCTGATTATAAACTCAACAAGCAACTTATTGAACGTCGAGTTGATCAAATGCGACGAGAAGGCGTTGTGTTTGTTACTAATACAGATGTTGGTAATTCATTAAGTGGTAAAGAACTGCTTACCCGTTTTGATGCTATTGTTTTAACTATTGGTGCTCGCCGTGCCCGTGATCTTAATGTGCCTGGGCGAGAGTTAAAGGGCGTGTACCTGGCGATGGATTTTTTAAAGCAACAAAACCGACGTAATGGTGGTTTAGAGGTTACTGAAGAACCAATTTTAGCTACTCAAAAAAATGTAGTTATCCTTGGTGGTGGTGATACTGGTGCTGATTGTTTAGGTACATCTTTGCGACAAGGAGCAGCTTTTGTACAACAGATTGAGTTATTACCGCGTCCACCAGATACCCGTAGCGCGAATAACCCATGGCCTGAATGGCCTTTGATAATGCGTACCTCTTCATCTCACGAAGAGGGTGGAACTAGAGACTTTGGGGTAATGACCAAAGAGATTCTCGGTGAAAATGGCAAAGTTCGAGCACTTTCTGCAGTTCGTGTTGAGATGAAAGCGGGTAAATTACAAGAGATACCCGGCAGTGATTTTGAAATTCCATGTGATTTAGTACTACTCGCCATGGGTTTTGTTGGCCCTGAAAATAACTTAATTGAACAATTGGGCCTTGAGCGTGATGCGCGTGGTAATGTAGCCACTAAAGATAGTTGCACCTCGGTGCCAAATATTTTTGCTGCTGGCGATGTCTCACGTGGTGCTTCATTAGTAGTATGGGCAATCGCAGAAGGTCGTCAAGCTGCTGCAGCAGCTGATGCCTATATTTCTAACCAAAAGCAGACATCTAAACTTTCTGAGTGCGCGTAGGTCTTTTTTTAAAAAATAATATTTAGCAGGTGGAGCTATACTATTAGCGTTTAGGTAACCTTAAGTTTGCGGAGCATGAAATGCATCTAGGCGCTGCATTAACTATATTATTATTAGTAGCATCGCCGCTTATATGTGCTGTGAATTTTGCTTTTTCTTATAAACGTTTTAAGCAGCAACCGTCATGGTTGTGGTTAGTTGCTTTTACATTTCCTTGGTTGCTTTTATTTTTTGCGGCAATTTTTAAAAGTTATGTGCTAATACCTTTTGCCTTCTTACTTGCAGGTATAGATACAATAGCATGGGTTATCAGTTCTAAGCGACGGCGGTAGTTATCAACCACTAGTAACAACTAGTTTGGGTGTGCTAATAAACGGCTAACGGGCTAACGGTTTAACGGCTAACGGACTGTAGATCCAACGCAAGTATTTCCTGACATTTTTAGTTTTGCGTCATGCCCATGAAAATGGTCATCTTAAAATTAGTGTTTGGCACCTTAAGCAGGTATTAGTATTTAAAGCATTTTTGCCCAATTACTAAATATTTTGCGACCAGTTGTTTGCATATTTTCAAGATATTTTTGAGTATCTGAGGATATAGTTTCAATACTAGTCTTAGCTTCAGGTAATTCATGATGAAACGTTTTTAATAGGTCATTAATTATTGTCTGAGTAACTTCAAGATGAAATTGTAGAGCATAAATATTAGAGTTAAAACGAAAACCTTGATTCATTGTAACACTTGAACTTCCTATAGATACCGCGCCACTAGGCAAATCAAAGGTATCCCCATGCCAATGAAAAGCAAAAAAGTTTTGTTTAATAGTACCAAACAAAGGGTCAGTACTCATGTCTGCAGCAATTTGTATTGGGTACCAGCCAATTTCTTTGACCTTATTTTTATACACCCGAGCGCCCAAAACAGCGGCAATTAATTGACTACCAAGACATACGCCTAAGATAGGTTTGTTTTCATTAAGTGATTGGCTGATTAGTCTGATTTCATTATTGAGAAAGGGATATTTAGACGTATCATAAACCCCCATTGGCCCACCTAACACAATCAGACCATTGGCATTAAGAGTATTGGGAATAGATTCACCAGCGAATAAACGGACATATTGCCATTGATGTTCTTGCCCTAAAAGTGCTTCAGTAATAATACCTAAATTCTCTTCGGGAGTATGTTGTAGTACTAATACTTTAGCCATGGATAACTCAAGCAGCTAATATTTATTTTTTCAATTCAGTGCTTCGAATTTGTTCAATAACTTCACTATATGATGTGGCTTCGACCAATGTTGCTAATTGTGAAGTATAGAGTGTTACTGAATCAGGACGATTATTTTCACGAGCATGTTGCAGTGCCTTATAAACAGAAATGAAAGCGCGTTCGCTGTTTATGAAAAACTCAGTACATTGAAGAACAACAGCAAGTGAAGAATGAGTTGTTGATTGCGAAGCATGGCTAAACGAATATTCGCGACCTTCAGAATTAGCAATAATAAGAGTAACAATAGCAGCCATATCGGAGCGGGTCGCTTGTTTGCCGCTATTTACGTCAGTCTTAATTGAAAAGTCAACAACTCTTAGTGATTTAAGTGATGGAAATTCATTGGCAAATACATTTACTATACCAACAAACATTGCATCAATGGCACCTACGCCACTACCAGTGATAACAGAACGATTGCCACTGCGTTCATCATGAATATTACATTGTACAGTAAGAGGTCCACTTTCGAGATTTTCTTCGATACGATATGAATCAACATGAAAGTGTAACTCTGTACCATCAAGTACAGTAGCAATTAACTGTGCAATACTCTCCTTATGATCCACGAATTTCTCCAGATGCTAATTAGTGTACCAGAATTCGCTGGCAGTATTTATACCTTTAGCAAAACTTTTTTTTTTATAATCTATCAAGGTAATATTACTGGCTTATTTGTTGAATAATGCTCGGCAGATAAATATCTGGTACTTTAAATCCTAATAGTACAGAAATAGTTGCTGCGACATTACCTAAACCTGGATGTTTAACATCGGTCATCGTGAAACGTTTTCGATCTTGTTCTGATAAAACAACATGAAAGGGCACGGGATTAAGCGAATGACTAGTTTTAGGTATGATAAGACCATTTTCATCTCGTAATAGTTGACCAGTTTTTTTATGACGTTCACCCATATCATCAGCATTGCCATGATCAGCGGTTACTATCAGAGCTCCGCCACGTGCAAGCACAGGGTCAATTAACATAGCAAGTGCTTGGTCGACAGCTTCGACACCTTTTACCGTTGCAGCGAAATTGCCGGTATGCCCAACCATATCGCCATTAGCCCAATTAAGACGTAAAAATTTATAATCGCGAGCCTCGAGTTCACGCAATAATGTTTGAGATATCTCAAATGCTTTCATTTCAGGCTTCTCATCAAATGGTGGTGCATTTGACGGTACCTCAATGTATTTTTCTAATTTTTCACTGAAATATCCTGAACGATTGCCATTGAAAAAATAGGTAACATGACCATATTTTTGCGTTTCGCTTGTCGCAAGTTGGACAACACCAGCATCAACAAGTAACTCACCGATGGTACAGGTAATTTCTGGTGGTGCTACAAGAAATTTATTCGGGCTGTTGGTATCACCATCATAGAGGGTCATACCGGTAAAAAAAACATCAGGCTTTGGACCACGATTAAATTTATTAAACTGCTCGTTTTCAAAGGCGCTCACTAACTCAAGCATGCGATCGCCACGGAAATTATAAGCTACTACACCATCACCATTTTTTATTGGGCCAATAGGTTCGTTACCATTAACAACCACAAATGGCGGAAGATCTTGATCGAGAATACCTGGTTTTTCTTTGCGATAAGCTTCAATTGCAGCCCGGGCACTTACGAATTTGGGGCCATTTGCTAATACGTGTGTCTGCCAACCACGTTCAACAATAGTCCAATCAGCTTGATAGCGGTCCATGGTGGTCACCATACGCCCGCCGCCAGAAGCAATTTTATACTCGCGATTTGCCTTTTTATTTATTTCGATAAGCACTGCTTCAAGCTGGTCGACGTATTCAAGGGCGCTGGTTTTCGGAACATCACGACCGTCTAGCAATGCATGTACGTAAAGACGATTTATTTCAAGGTTATCAGCTTTACGAATCATGTGTATAAGATGACTTATATTACTGTGCACATTACCGTCTGAAAGCAGTCCGATAAAATGTAAGGCGGTGTTATGTTGCTTTATGTGAGTGATTAGATTTTGCCACACTTCGCCGGCAAATATTTTGCCGCTTTCAATAGCTGACTGAACTAATTTAGCGCCTTGGTCAAAGATACGACCAGCACCGAGAGCATTATGGCCAACTTCACTGTTGCCCATATCTTCATCACTAGGCATACCAACAGCTAATCCATGAGCTGCTAATTGAGTGGTCAGGCTATTTTGCGCAATACGATCAAGTGTTGGTGTGTGTGCTTTAGCGACAGCATCACCTTCGTCGCCTTTACCGATACCTACCCCATCCATAATGGCTACTACTACAGGGCCTTTAACCCCAGTTTCAGGAATACGTACAAGTTTTTGACAATCCATAGTGATACCCGCATTGCACGAAACATGCTGTTTGAGCAAGTCATTATAAGATCGTCATAGTAATAATATAAATTGTTATAAAGTTAACAATTATGTTTAGCTATTTTGTTAGGTATAAATGTCGAAATTACTAATACTACTAATAAAATTGCTACAAAAAATGCTTGATGCACTGGCAAGACAGCAATAACAAAAATTATCCATGTAAGTGTTAATAGGTTTGCAATAGCACATAGATGATTCATTATGGATAAATTGCTATCACCCCATAAACGCGCGGCATTTAGTAGACCAAGAATAATTAATACTAAACCTGAACCAGAAAACCATGCTGCTTGTTCGGTGATCCCAGGAGCATATTTTGGAGTAAAGGCAATATGACCAATACCCATTATGGTTAAGAAACCAGTTGCAACTATAGTAATTTTGCGCATTTTATTTTTCCTTTTTTTGCAATTTTTGTTTGGTTTTAGCTGACGGGTTTGTCAGTAGTTTAACAAGTTGACGTCCTAATTTCATTGCTTTTTGTAATTTGGCCTTAGGCATACTGCTGATTTGCTCATAGAAATCGACCGCAGTATCGAAAAAGCTTAAAAGTTCGCGTATGCGTGTGACTGCTAAAGTTTCATGTTCACCTTTAAAATTGATTTCGGCAAGGCATTCGCGTAGCAAGAGAATAATGGGATCAATTTCTCGTTTTTTTCTTTCAGCAACAACGGTTTGTAACATTTCCCAAGCATCGCAAATAGTAACAAAGTGGTCACGGCGATCACCTGGAAGATGAACTACTCGTACTAAACCCCATGTTTGTAATTCACGTAATGCAGTACTTACATTTGAACGCGCCAAACTCAGAGTAGTAACAATTTCGTCAGCATGTAAAGGGCGCTCAGATACATACAGCAGGGATTGTATTTGGGCGACGCTACGACTTATTCCCCAGCGGCTACCCATTTCACCCCAATGTAATATAAATTTTTCAGCCGCCGGTGTTAAAATTAATTTGTCACTCATGACTGTTCCTTATGATATTTCAGAATATACAGAAATAAAAAAAATAGCAATCAAATTTGCACTGTTTAAAAATACTAGAGAAAAGGTACACCGAAGTGGCAATTCATGAATTACCACTACTTCAGGAACACCCCCTAATTATATTCTATTTTAAGGCGCGCAATCGCATGGTTAAGACTTGCTGCAAGAGATATCAACATTTCGACTGTTTTGATTGTTTCAAGCGAGCTGGCAGTTGATTGAATAGTCATATCAGCAATCTATCCATTAATTAGTGGGTCACGTTTTTGATTTTGTAAAAGTGCGAGAGTTTCTGCTACTAAAAAAAGTGAACCACATATTAAGACAATGCCATTATTCTTTATAGCATGTGCTTTAGCTTGAGATATAGCCTCATTTACATTTGAATAAACAAAGGCCTTTGGTGCAAGTTTTTTAAGTTCTGTATAAGTACGTGAGCGAGAATTATTTATTGTGGTTAAATGAAGCGTTGTACTACGCGTCAATATTGGCAACAGCATTTGTTCATAAGGACGATCTGTAAGTATAGTAGCTACAGTGTGCACAGGTTTATTACCTATACGAGAGTCTTCTGCTATTGCAGACAATAATGCTTTAATACCAGCGGGATTATGAGCACCGTCTATTAAAATATCGGGTTTACCGTCTATCCATTGATAACGTCCTGGCCACTGAAAGTCGGATACCGCGCGATAAATTGCCGCATCAGGACATGCGACCCCAAGTTTGACTAGTTCACGAATAGCCGTACAAGCAGTTGCGAGATTTTCACGTTGATATGCGGCGATAGGGGTATGCTTAAATTCAAGCATGCCTGCTGCATGATTTATGCTAATTTTATCGGTATTTTTTTGAGCTTGAGTTGCCATGACTAAGTGAGCATTTTGTGTAGCTGCGGTTTTCTTTAGTACCGCAAGAACTTCAGGTTTTTGTTGACTAGTCACGACTACTGTGTGCCGTCCAATTATCCCTGCTTTTTCATTAGCAATTGCGGTAAGATTGTTACCTAAATATTGCATGTGATCTAAGGAGATAGGAGTAATAACCGCAAGCAGTTTATCAACTACATTTACCGCATCAAATCTGCCACCCAAGCCAATTTCCATTACCGTGATATCTACATTCGCTTCAGCAAAAGCTAGTAGCGCCATAACCGTAATGATTTCAAAAAAAGTAGCAGGTCGCGGGCAGGCACTCTCAGCTCGCCGGATATTCATATAAAGACGCACTACATCATCATGATTTATTTCAACTGAATTAATGCGTATTCGCTCAGTAAATCTCAATAAATGTGGTGAAGTGTAATGCCCGACGCAGTGACCCGCAGATTGCAGTGCTGAGGCAATAAAATTGCTAGTCGAGCCTTTACCATTTGTTCCGGCTATTACAACGTGCCGCATTTGTCGTTCGGGATTGCCAAGAGCGTGCAATAGTGCCTGCGTGGTTTCTAAACCAAGTTTTATTCCTTGGTTAGTGCGTGTAAAAAGCAGTTGTAACACTGTGGCATAGTCTAATTTTTGCATAATCTAAAAGTGGCTGATAAGAACGATAGGCGCTAGAGGTATATGAGATAATATTTAAGCGGATGCTCGCATTATTAACTCAGGTTTAAAAGAAGCTTTTTTGGGTTTGTCTATTAATTCGAGACGATTAACAGTTGCCATATCGTATGCTGAAGTTGCCATTTCTTCTAAAGGTTGTCTAATTGTAGTCAAAGGTGGATTTGAAGTTTTAGCTAACTCCATATCATCATAACCAATAATAGAAATGTCTTCTGGAATGTTTACTCCTTGTTTAAAAGCAGTATTAAGTAGCCCCTTGGCACATTCATCACCAGCTGCGCAGAAAATAGCATCAATTTTAAGGTGCGATTCAATTATTTGCGCCATTACCTTTGTACCATCATTAAATGAATAATCTCTTACTTCAAAAATTTGATTTTGTGGTAGTGCTAACCCAGTTTTTTCTAGGGCCATTTTAAAGCCATTCACTCGTTGTATCGCGTTGTATCCACCTTCAATTTGCATGCGTCCAGAAACGATAGCAATTTTTTTCCTTTGTTTTTTTACTAAATACTCGCCTGCAAGATATCCCCCCATAAAATTATCGCTAGCAACAGTTGAAGCACCGGACATCTCTTCGTCAATTAAAATAATGGGGATACCAGCAGTTTTATATTTAGCCACAATTGAGGCCTCAGGGCGAATTGATACACCAATAAGGGCCGAAGGTGGTGATTTATCTAAAATATCCTCAAGTCGTTTATTTTCTCTGATTGGTAAACCCACAGTAGAATACTGGGTAAGTGATTCACCAATTTTTAAATGACTTGAAATTAGTGAAAGCATTTTCGAGGCAAAAGTAAAAGCGAAACTCGCAGCCATGATTGCTATTTGATTTTTTATCATAGCAATTCCTCTTTTTTAAAACAGTATAGCGCAAAATAACAGACGATTTTGTTTTTTTTAAAAAAAAATTTACTAAACCAGTTATATAAAACAGAATAAATTATGTAGTTTTTATAACTAGTTAGATGTTTATCTCATCAAGCAAATGAAGAATTTTTATGCGTGCATCGTTTAGTTCGGCTAACTGCGCTTTTAAACTATCGTCCAGACCTGGTTTCATATGAGTGATAAAGATAGGCGTATTGTTTTGCGGTTTAAATTTAGTAAGTTCATTGGCAAGCATTTTGGGAGTAAGGTGGCCGGAAAGACCAGCTAATTTTTCCATTTCATTGGTAAAGCTAACTTCGCAGATCACAGCACGCAATTTTGGGTGTGAACTAGCAACTTGCCAAAATTCATCAGTAGGTCCGGTATCTCCAGTATAAGCGATGGCACCAGATTTGGTGTTTACTATTATTCCATGACACTCAATACTGTGATGTACAGGTATCGCGAGTAGTTCAAATCCACCATCTAGAGTAAAAATTTCTCGAGGAGTAATAATACGTATTCGTAGTATCGGATTTTCGCAAGTAGGAATTTTACTAAAATCAGGCCAGAGTAATCCATTGAAAAGATGCTGACTAAGTGCTGCTTCTGTACCAGCAGTAGCGATCATTGTAACTGGTTTATTACGATTAGCGATTACGTTATCTAATAATAGTGGAAGACCTTTTACGTGATCAATGTGACTGTGACTTAAATAAATATAATCGATATTACTTTGCTCAATTAGTGATAAACTACGAGTTACAGAACCTGCATCTAAAAGCAATTTTTCATCAATTGCAAAGCAAGAAGTCCGATGACTCGGCGATTCACCACCATGGCACCCGAGTACCCGTAAGCGCATTGTTTTAAATATCTCCGAATTTTTCTTTCATGCCTAAGAAATCTAAAAATTCTCGCAGTTTTTTAACATTATGGATGATAAGACCATTATCAACGATCTGCACCAGCTTAGCGCGAATTAATTTATTAAGTACCTCATTTACTTGATCAAGTTCGAGGCCTGCTTTACCAGCAAGATCTCTAACAGCAAGGTCAAGATTCACTGAACCATCTTCGCCATCAGGTAAATGCTTTTTCGCTGTATTTATTAAGAAATGGACAAGTCGTGAATTTGGATCCTTCAATAATAAATTTTCAATTTGGTCGTCAGCTTCTTGCAATCTTTGTGCAAGAGTTTTGATGAGACGCACAGCAATTTCAGCATTGCCACGAACCATTGCTTCGAATGTTTTAGGATCGATAACCAATAGTTTGGCATTTTCTTCAACGGTTGCTGTAGCTGAACGTGGTTTGTTATTAAGGATAGACATTTCTCCGAAAAAAGCACCTGGCCCAAGAACTACTAAAGTTTTTTCTATACCACGTACAGTCTTAGAAATGCGCACCTTACCGGATTGAATGACGAACATTTCTTTGCCGGGGTCACCGTCACGACATAAAACATGACCCGCGGGGAACTCACGACCGAAACGCTCGTAGAGCTTGTCGTCAGCCATATACTTTTCCTAGCAAAGCCACTAGTGGCTGTTAAAAGTTGCGTCAAAGGTATGCGTGATAATTTTCATTTAAACATACCCCATAAAATAATTTCGCCCATTCATTATAGCCATATATTCGTTACAAACGGTATTAAAATTTCGTTTGTTAGCATGTTTTTTCAAATTTTTTAGGGACACCGCCTATTTATGGGTCATATTGTATGCGCCGTCCCAAGCATCTCCCGGTGGATTGTCGCTCATTATCTTACAACGTTCAATATAGATGCCAGATGTTGGGTCATTAACTAGTATTTTTTGTCGCACTAATTCAAATGCTGCAATAGCATCATCCCAAGCTTGAGCACGATATAGATCCATAGCACGAGCAAATTCACCGATTAAATCACTGTGTTCTTGGCTTGGTGATCCGAGTCCCAAGAGTTCGTATATTTTGACTGGTTCGCGTTTACCTTTAACTCGAACCATATCAACCTCACGTGCAAAAATTTCACTTTTTGCAGCCTCATAAGTAGCCTGGCTAATTATAATGTTGGTGCCGTACTCTTTATTAATAGCTTCGAGACGTGAGGCTAAATTCACGTTGTCGCCCATAACCGTATAGTCAAAACGTTGTGATGAGCCCATGTTACCAGCAGACATTGAGCCAGTGTTAACACCAATTCCTATATTAATATCGGGCAGACCTTCATTACGCCACCCCACCTGTAGTTCACGCAATTTTGCCATCATCTCTAGACAAACGCGGCAGGCACGCAAAGCATGATCATTATAGTTAACTGGGGCACCAAATATCGCCATAATGGCATCGCCAATATATTTATCGAGAGTACCGTTATGTGCAAGCACTACATCAGTCATCGGAGTTAAGTAGTTATTAAGCAGATGAACCAATGCTTCTGGCGATAAGCGTTCACTGATAGTAGTGAAACCACGAACATCCGAGAAAAGTACGGTGGCATTAACTTTATCGCCACCAAGTTTAAGCAGTTGAGGATTTTTTAATACTTGCTCGACAACATTTTTAGATAAATAAAATTGAAAAGCTTTGCGGATCTGGCGTTTTTCGCGACCCTCAGTAAGAAAGCCATACACAGTTATACCTACAAAAGTTAAGAAAGCTTGCAGGGTCGGCAAGATATTGAGTACCCACGTCCCATTGGGGAAGATAAACTTTATATCAATAAAATGAATTAAAGTAACAAAACTAAAAGTAACAAAGAAACCCGCCCATGCTGGAATACGTGGTAACAACAAACCTAATATTAGACCGATCAGCAAGTAAGCTAATGCTTCGACTAATGCTATGCCAAAAACACGATCGAGATATTTGTTGTCGATCATATTTTGGATAGCCATGGCATGAATGTAAACGCCAGGTGTAATTGGTGAAAATGGAGTTGGTCTAAGATCAAGCAGACCTTGTGCAGTAAACCCAAAAATAACAACTTTGTTTTTATACACTGAAGCGGGTACAGTATCGTCAATAAAATCAGCTACTGAATATTTTTTAAAATATTCCTCTGGGTTTTTATAGTAATTAATTAGAAATCCACCGTTAAAATCGGTTGGAATTTTAATGTCTTGCTCATTTATTGGCGCTAATCCATTTAGTTTATCAGAGTAAAATGGGTTAGTAAGTGGCCAAATGTTGGAATCAGAAAAACGAGCGGCAGCAATTAACGAAAGTGCAGGATAGAGTTTATCTTCAAAACGTTGCAATAAAGGCAAACGCCGCATTTGCCCATCACGGTCAGGAGAAGCATTAAAAAAGCCCAACCCTTTTGCCACCTTAACAAATTTAGGTAATGGTGGTAAGACTCCGGTCATTTGGGGGACACTTAATTGACTAATGCTCCTATCGGTAACAGGCTCAGTCATAGGCAGCGATTGACCACCAGCTTCGTAAGTTGTTGTTTCGTAAAGACTATCGATGGAACTCGAAGCTAGGAGAGCGAAGCTAGCAGCACCGTGACCTGCTACTTTAGCGATTTCTTTTTCGTAAAAACCAACAACTCCTAAAATAGTTTGTGGGGAGGCAGCAATAGCATTTTTTAAGGCATCATCGGGTGAAGCAGCATCTACTTCGGCGTGAAGTAATTTTGAAAATTTTGTCGAGTGTTCGTTATATGTATTAAAAGCCTGTAAAGCTTTTTGGAGTTCGGTAGTTGAACGTTCTAACCCTTTTTGAGGGCTTAATAATTGTTGGCGACCATTTTTATTGATTTTATTTTCTAAGTTTTTTAAACGGGCAAGAGCTTCACGATTAGCAGCATCACTTTTTTTCAGCGCTTCTGCGATTGATGTTGAAAGTTTAGAATGAGGTAACAGACCAGCATCGTCGAAGCTATTAGCAAACCTTTTTAGGGTTACCCACGAGGTATTACGGTCTTCATCACCAAATACAGCATCAAAAGCGATTACTTTAGCCCCACCTTTGGTAGCTTTCTCAATAAACTGTGCGACTACTGCGCGACTCCATGGCCAAAGTCCGTATTTTTCGATGCCTTTTTCATCAATAGCGGCAATGACTACTTTAGGTTCAAGTAATTTTTCAATGTTTCGGCTTTGAAATTTGACATCAAGAGATTTTAGGTCAAGCAAGTGAATTAGGCCGTGTTTAGATAATATACCTGAATTGAATGTCCCTCTTTCGATAGCCACGTTGATGACTGCAAAGATAAAGGCCACACCCAAGCTAATAATAAGGGGAATAAAGCGTTTGATACGGCTCGTGATTTTTTTGCGAACCATTTGGGTGTGCTCCATGCCAATTTTAACCTAGAGTTTTCGTTTTCAATTGATTATCGTGAGTACGGGAGTGCAGGTCAAACCTTTGCTAACATTATTGCAATTTGTTTGCTTGAGTTTTGCAAAAATAGTCATAAATGCGTAAATATAGTCTACGTGTTTAATTTAAGATCACACCGGCTGGCTTTAAAGTTTTTTCATCTTAAGCCAGGGCTTTGGTTTGCACCCTTTGCCCCTTTATTTGCAAGCGCTGTTTTACTTCGACGATGGGGATATAATTGTGGTCTTTTATCGGCCACTAAGCTACCAGTACTCACTATTGCAATTGGAGGTCTTGAAGCTGGTGGTAGCGGTAAAACACCAGTTACCGCATTATTGCTAGAGGCTTTGTTAGCGACGGGTCGTCATCCAGGTTTACTAACCCGTGGCTATAAACGTCCGCAAAGTGATTTGCAGGTACACCGTCGAGGCACTGTTACTTCACCAGAATTAATAGGCGATGAGGCGGCGATGTTAGTAGCAAGTGGTTTAAATATTGATATTGCTGCTTGTCCATCTAGGCGTAAGGGTGCACAAGCGCTTTTAAATATTGGCGTTGATTGTTTAGTTCTTGACGATGGATTTCAGCATCGAGCTTTGGCGCGTGATTTAGATATTGTAGTGCTACGTGGAGAGCAGCCATTTGGCAATGGTCACTTGCTACCTTGGGGTACTTTACGTGAGCCGGTTTCAAGCTTAAATCGAGCTCAAATTATCTGGCTGCATTATCGTGATGCAACGCAACTTGAATCTATATTTAATATCAAAAGTAACTATTTTATTAATAAACCTAAATGGCTGCATACTTATGCTAAAACTGCAGATTTAGTTATAAGTCTGGCGGTGCCAGCAATTTGTAAAGATATTAGTGGTAATGAGGTTAGCTTACACGGCAAAAGTGTAATAGCAGCCGCGGCTATAGCTAAACCAAAAGATTTTTTTAATAGTTTAGTTGATATTGGTGCTCATGTAGTGAAGACCAATGTTTTTGTTGATCATCATCGCTATCGTATTGATGATGTTTCGTTTTTATTGGCGCAAATTAAAAATTTATATGCTGAAACTGTAGTCGTAACCCCTAAAGATGCTGTTAAACTAGCGCCGATATGGCCTGCAGATGTGCCATTGTGGGTTTTAGGCACACAACCAAAAATAGTATCTGGGGCAGATATTATTGCTAAACGTTTGGAGATCCCCCTCACAAAGTTGTCCAATACCGTTTTATGATGGTATGTATATAGATGGCTTATAATAAATTATTGCAAATTTGGTGGTGGTGACAGTGATGGCACAAGGTTATCGTATTGAACAATATGAGCAGTATCAAAAAGTTCTCGAGCAATATCAGCGCACTAATGAGCAAGCTGAGACTCAAAATGAAGTTCGCCAATCAAGCAAGCAAGCGGCGCGAGTTTCTGAAGATGGCGTAGAGTTACGTTCACAACGCCAAGGGGCGCAAGCAGTTACAGATAGTCATCGTGAGGTCGATTTAGAGGGGCAGCGTACCCGCAATTTACAACAAGGGCGGATCACCCCTGAATCTTTTGGCCAAAATCAAAATGGCAAACATCAAGTAGTGGTTAAAACTGAGCCGCGTAGTATGCATTATGATGGCCAACAACCAAAACTTGAGCCCAGAGAAAGAAGGTATGGGCTACAAGGTTGGGCAAAGAAGTTGGGCAAAAAAGGGCGTCGCCAGCGCCGTGGTTTCACTGATTATTATGATGATTTGCCTGAATGGTATCGTACTACTGAGGCATATGAAGAAGCGATAGATATTAATGAAGACTTTTATGAAGCTTCGCAAAACCCAACAACTACAGGGGTAGTAGCAAGTGTGCAAGGCGAGCAAGCAGAAGTACAAGAAGAAATAGTTGATGCAACTCATGCCCAGCAAGAGGTTTTAACATCATCTCAAATATCAACCACAAACACCAAAGCTACTATACCAGCATCGCAACTACAAAAATCTTCGTCTGCAAAACAAGCAACAAATCTATCAAACTCAGAGGAAACAGTAGTAGCTCAAGTACCAAAGCCTAAAGAAAAACCAAGCACTCCAAGACCAGTATCACGCATCGTAAGCACCGAAGCCACAAGTGTAAACTTTAGTTATCCTAAAGGTGGTGCTTTTATTTCTGAGTTAGCTAATGGGGTAACGGTTGAGTCTGGTAAAGGCAAAACCTATGTTGGACCTGAACCAACGCTAACTAATATAAAGCGAATAAAAGCCTAGCATTAAATTCTAAATTGCTAATGTCGCCGTGATTTTTTACGAGCTTTCTTTTCGGCTTTACGTTTTGCTTTTTGCTTTTCACGTTCTTTGGTTGATAATGGCCGCGGACCTGTAGGACGTCGTTGATTCATCATTGCCGCATATTGTTCAGGATTAATTCCTGGTGGCAATTGCATACCCCCTGGCAAAGCCATCCCGTCGCCAGCAATATCATCAGCACCCATAGCGCCAAGGTTATTCATATTGGGCAGACCAGGCAGACCAGATGCACCGCCAGCCATAGGCATACTACGCAAACCAGGCATACCTTTAGGTAGTGAAGGCAAACCCATTGGCATGGAGCCGCCACCACCTAAGGCTCCCATTAGGTCGTCCATTCCTTTGCCCTTGAGTTTTCGCAGCGCTGAAAGTTGTTTAAATCCAGGCAAAGAACCTAACAGACCCGGGGCCGCGGCGATATTTTGCATCATTGTTTGCATCATAAAAAAGCGTTGCAGTAATTCGAAAACTTGCTCAGGTCTACGTCCTGAACCTTTTGCAATACGCTCTGCACGACTTTTATCAATAATTTCAGGTTGATTTCGTTCATTTACGGTCATTGAATGAATTAATGATTCAAGCACCATAAAAGTCTTATCATCGAGATCAACTCCGGCAGGTACACTGTCACCAAAGATGGGAAATTTTTCGTAAATATCTTTAATAGAACCCACCTTCTTAATCATTGAGAGTTGTTTTAAGAAATCATCTAAAGTAAAAGTACCGCGCAGCAGCTTGCGGGCATCACGTTCAGCTTGTTTTTCGTCAACGACGGCTTCGAAATCTTTCATTAAGCCGACGATGTCGCCCATGCCAAGAATACGCGACGCTAGCCCTTCAGGGCGAAATGGTTCAAGCTTATCGAGGCCTTCACCTAGGCCTAAAAACTTAATAGGCTTACCAGAGATTTCTTTGATGGATAATGCCGCACCGCCACGGGCATCACCATCAAGCTTGGTCATAATAAACCCAGTGATATCCAAACGACGATTAAACTCGCTGGCAGTGCGAACGGTGTCTTGGCCAGCCATAGCATCGGCAACTAAAAAGATATTGTCAGGTTTAGTTTGCTTTTTGATATCTTCTAGTTCGTTCATCATCTCGTCATTAATGGCAAGACGACCAGCGGTATCAAATATGACAATATCGCGTTTTTTACGTTTTGCTTCGCGCAGTGCATCGAGACAAAGTTGCGCTGGTGCTAGACCAGGTTGTGCGTAAACAGGTACACCTAATTGCTGCCCTAAAATTTGTAACTGTTCAACAGCGGCAGGGCGATAAACGTCGGCGGCGACTAATAGGGGCTTGCGTTTTTGCGCTATCAGCCAAGAGGCCAATTTGCCGCAGGTAGTGGTTTTCCCTGTGCCTTGTAAACCAACCATCATTAAAATTGTATAGGGACGACGAAAAACTATCGGGGTTTCTTCAACTGGCCCCATAAGCTTTTCAAGTTCATTTTGGCAAATAAGGGTGAAATGCTCACCTGGTGAAGCGGTGACTTTTTTATTACCGGTTTTTACCTCGGTTTGTACTACTTCGCCTAGTGCTCGTTGTTTTACGCGCGATAAAAAACTTCTGACTACACCAAATTCTACGTCGGCTTCGAGTAACGAAACGCGAATTTCGCGTAAAGCGTCATCTATATTGGCTTCAGTAAGAGTGGTGCGCCCAGTTAAAGCGTTTTTTGCAGCTTTAAAACCTTTGGAGACTATCTCCAGCATGATGATTCTTATCTCCGCTAAAAAAGAGGCTGCAACATAGTCGGCAGAAGCAACGCTGTAAAGGCTGTGTATTATTTAACCTTAAAATAGCTGATAGTCTTCATCTAAACCCGTATTTGTCGCTGCGAGCTAGTGAGGTCGTCTCATTTTCATCGAGCGGTAGACGCTATTTGTGCCGGAGGCGATGCGTGCGGGGTCTTTCTGAGCCGTTCCACCTCGTAACCCTGAGCACGAAGTCGAACGAGGATTTGGTTATACTCCTTACTGTCGAGGACCGGAGTCCTGCTCAAGATCCAGAGGTAGTCGCGACTCGGGTGTCCAACCACTGCGAACGAGTAGTCATCCGCCAGGTCAATAATCCAGTAATCGCCCCAGAATGGACGGAAGAAACTCACTTCGAGTTTAGCATGGGTAACCGTATCGACAACACGAGCAAGGCCTTTTACCGTGTCCTCATTGCCTGTGAGAGAGTTTTTGCGGCAGCGGTTCACGATATCGATATCGCCGTCGGCGCGTAGCGTATAAGCCGCCGTTGTCCCTGGTAGATGGCCTCCGACACAAAGACGATCACTGTTGAGTAGATCATCACCGCGGGCCAGCGAACACTCCAGCGCAGCCGGCGGAATAGTTTCCAGGCGAGCCAGAGTTGTCCCCCCATGATGACGACGATTACTGCCATCTGCCAGCGCAACCCGATGATCAGCATCTTGAGTGGGATCATGAGCAACACGGTGTCGAGGTCATCGAAAATGGCTAGGACACGTGCCTTGCGAAAAACCCAGGTTGCTGAAAGTCCCGCTGCAGCGAGCATCGAAAAGAGCACACCAACCGAGGTTGGGGCAGCAAACCGTCCGGCCAGCAGAGCTGGCTTCCACACTTCGATATCGTGCCACGAACCCTGCGGAGCGAGTACCAGCACGAAGTAGAGAGAGACGAAGATCCATGGTCGGTGGCTAACCGCGTGGACGTCCTAATTAGAAGCTCGCCTCCCGCTGCTAAAGCCACGAGACCACCAAAGAACATCAATACTATCATCGCGTTTCTCTCACTATCTGCACATGGGCAGGAGCAGGTTACCAAGCAGAAGCCTCGTGACGATGGCAACCGCTACAATGACCCCTGCTAAGAGGTCGCCTCAACCCAAAACATGAAGTTTTCATTTTCATGCGAGCACAAAGATCATCTGATGCTATTTGGCATCTGTGTTATATATGGTCAATCATGGATATTTGATATCTATGTACCAAGAAGGTCGTTGGAACAGTGGCGGGAGTGAATCAGCCATGAAGAACTTCTTACTAGGTGTGTTTTTGGGGTTGTCTCTCTTTGGGAGTTTGGCTTTTGCAGGTGTTGAGGCAGATGTCGAAACCGGTGTGGTGTTCGCGAGCCGCAATGACACAAGAATCCCAGGTAACGGAGGTACGCAGATCTCATTGATAAATGATCTCTCTACCTCGTCAGCTCCAGCTTTTCGTCTACGACTTGGATACCGTTTTGCAGATCGACACTTAGTTACAGCACTCTATGCGCCGTTGCAGATCAATGCCAGAGGTAGTGTAGATCGAGATGTCTCCTTTGCCGGGGGAACCTATCCTGCAGGTAGTCCAATGCTTATCGTCTATCGTTTCGATTCGTACCGGTTGACCTACCGTTATAGTATTGTCTGGGAAGAAGGGTTGGATATTGCGGTGGGTTTCACTGCCAAGATCCGTGATGCCGAAACGAGTCTTTATGGGGTCGAGGCCCGTCGCAAGACTAACACTGGCTTTGTTCCACTGTTAAATGTCCATCTGGCATGGCGGCCAGACAACGGAGATTTCGGAATGTTGATTGATGCAGATGCACTCGCCGCGCCTCAGGGTCGAGCCGAAGATGTTTTGTTGGCTGCAACCTGGGCCGCTCGTAAGGGAATCGAGCTTAGGGCTGGGTACCGTATGGTCGAAGGTGGTGCGGACAACAACGAGGTTTATAGTTTTGCTTGGTTTCATTACGTCGTTATCGGATTTGGAATATGCTTCTGAAAATATATTATAATATAGAGCTACTTGCAAAAGTCGAGCAACCAGCTATTATCGTCATTCCTGCGCAAGCAGGAATCTATAACGTGTTGATATTGCAAAACATTTTGGATCCCCGCTTTCGCGGGGATGACGTTATATTTGCTATAATTGGAAATCATAAGGACTTTTGC
>JAFGEK010000049.1 GCA_016931625.1 Deltaproteobacteria bacterium
GCAAAAGTCCTTATGATTTCCAATTATAGCAAATATAACGTCATCCCCGCGAAAGCGGGGATCCAAAATGTTTTGCAATATCAACACCTTATAGATTCCTGATTGCGCAGGAATGACGATAATAGGTGGTTGCTCGACTTTTGCAAGTGGCTCTTCTGATTAGATTTTTTCTGGCTAGCCCTATACCCAGAGTAGCCGTTTCACCAAGACTTTTAAGAAAATCACGCCTATGCATTGAAGTCCTTCAGACAAGAACCAAGATTATATATTGATAAATTCACTTAGTTCTCATTGTTATTAGCAATGCGGTTTATCAAATTTTAACAATATAAAAATACGTCTCATTGTCACCAATTTAGCAACAGATTTAAAAAAGTAAGTGAAAATGATCAAATGAAATAGTTTTAATCAAGCATTATTTTTTTTAGCAACTTTTCGTTAGCAACACCGATACATAATGTGTGAACGGAATGCTGCTGAATAAAAAATAAGCAGTAAGAATTATTGGCTGCATTAAGATGAAATGGGATTTGATAGGATAGCAGCAAAATAGAGGCGGCAGATGTAGCGGGACGATATGCCGTACAATAAGATTGTTAATAAAATATGGCGCCTTGAGCTGCGAATGCTTCTGGGGTTTCCGCCAGACGTTCGCAGCGCCCCTCTCTTGCAGAAACATAACTCATCATTGGATGCTGAAATATAACAGCATAACACGGTGAAATATTTTTAAAATATTAACAAGAGAGATTAATAAGCCCACTGTTTTAGCAATGGTAACGGGCGCCCGCTACATCATAAAATGGTTATTCCTTTGTAACAACCAAACATCAAGCTACTGAATATAGTCAGGCCTTGATATTTTCAAAAAGAACGCTTGACAAATAGCGCTCACCCGCATCAGCTAAAATAACCACAATTAATTTACTGCTGTTTTCAGGCTTTGCTGCTTCTTGCAGCGCTGCAATTGTTGCAGCTCCTGATGAAATACCGCAAGTGATGCCTTCTTCACGATGAAGCCGTCTTGCCATATTAATGGCTTCATCATCATCGACCGTAGCGATCGTATCTATTAAATCAAGATCGAGTACGTCGGGCTTAAAGCCCGCACCAATGCCTTGAATTTTATGAGGTTGTTTTTGTGGTGGTTGTCCGTTGCGCAAGGCTGTTAATACTGCTGATTTTACAGGCTCAACCGCCACCAGGCTAACGGGTTTATTTTTTTCTTGTTTTAAATAACGCCCAACACCAGTAATAGTTCCACCTGTTCCTACTCCAGCAACAAATATATCGACTTTACCATCGGTATCATGCCAAATCTCTGGGCCGGTAGTACGAAAGTGGATGTCTGGGTTAGCTGGGTTTTTAAATTGTTGTGGCATAAAGTACTTTTCAGGGTTACTGGCGATAATTTCTTCAGCTATTGTTACAGCTCCAGGCATACCTTTACTACCATCAGTTAATACTAGCTCAGCCCCAAAAGCATACAGCATCTTTCGTCGTTCAATTGACATTGTTTCAGGCATGGTGAGAACCAGGGGATAGCCACGTGCGGCGCATACAAATGCTAACGCAATACCAGTATTGCCACTTGTTGGTTCAACAATTGTTTTATTGCGTAAACCCCGAATTAACAGACCATCTCGCTCTGCGGCTTGAATTAAAGCAACACCAAGTCGGCATTTTACTGAATATGCAGGATTACGACCTTCGATTTTTGCAGCAACCGTAGCATGAAGCCCTTGGGTAACCTTATTTAGTAGTACAAGAGGCGTATTTCCGATACTTTCACTATTATCAGAAAATATTCTGGCCATAAAAACTCCTTTAGCTAGGGGGTGTCCCTAATCACCATTAAAAATAACTAGTTAGCTAAGTTAGCTAATATTTAATTTTTCATGAATTCCAACTGAGTTTACCAATTGAAATATTAAAGTGCACATAAAAAACATAAAGTCAATTGAATAACTAAACTACTAAATGAAATGATAATAATTAAGATAAAAACAAGATTAATTGCTTACAAGATAATAATACGATAATAAATATATACATATTATTAACAAGATTGAGGCATTGTCCATGGAAAGCCTGGAAAGTGCGTCGCTAGCAGTTTGGCATGCAACATATGTTCGTGCAGCACTGATCGTTGGTGGTATTCGCCGGCAAATGATCATGGTTTCAATTAGTCGTGACGGAGCATTGCTTACTGGCGAACATGACTTTGGCAATGGTGCAGCAGGTCGACTAGAATTAGAGCATCATTTAGGCCCAAATGTTATGTATGCTGATGTTGAGGTACGCGATGGTGCCCATGGACGCGAAGAACATGAACGATTGGTAAATGGCTTAAGAGTACGTTTTGCGCGTATGACTTCAGATATGCGTACTTTTGTTGAAAATGAGTGCTCGCGTCCACAGTATTCAGTGGCCATTGTTGATGATAATGCAAGTCATCTGTGGGGTATGCAGGCGATGTTGATCGCTTTAGGTTTTCGCGTGGTCGGTATAAATAATCCAATCGGAGCTACTAATCGTATCGCTAAGTCAGATGTTCAATTGGTTTTGATTAGCAGTGAGATGAGCGGTCTAAATGGCAATAATTTATGTCGTTTATTACGTTATCATCCCAAAACCCAAGCTATAGCTATCTTAATGCATGCTGGCGGTAGTGAAGATGTATTAGCAGAAAGCGCAAATATCGCAGGTGCAGATGGCTATCTTCATCGAAGAGCTGATACTGCTACTGTGGTGCAGCGCATTTTGTTGCATAGCCACAAGGTTGATATAAATAGCAGTACTACAGAGTTGGCAAAAGATGGTTTTAAATCTTACGCGGATAATAATAAAGTCCAGCGTGAAAAACGAGCAGATCGTCGTATTACCTATTTAGCAAGTTGGCAGCTTACTGAATTAGCCAATGGCATACCATTTCGTGGCTATACCGCTAATATAAGCCGTGGTGGCGTGGCATTGTATCTGACTCGTCAATTAGTTAGTGGCAGCAGTGTCTGTTTGAGCTTACGTGAAGATGATAGTCTGCCAGTGCGTGAAATTATTGGAACGGTGAGATGGGTGAAACGCCTTGAGCCATTTTATACGACCGGCATAGCTTTTAACTTTAGAGACGACTCTGTACGGCGAGCTGTAGGTAAAATAGTAGATCGTCTTGTGGTTAATTAACTTTCGATTCTTTTTCTTTATCTTTACTGTAGCTTTCACCATTGATAGCAGCGCTTTTAAAAATTGCAGCGTTATTTTGTGGCTGCTTTACGCACATTTGCGCTAAGACAATGATTAATGAAAGACAACGAAAAAATAGAACATAGTCGTGATTTACTAAAACTCTCACGGCGTGTAGTCATTAAATTTGGCAGCGCAGTTTTAACTACTGGTGGAATTGAGCTTAACTCCGAACACATCAACAGGTTAGCTGCACAAATAACGCAAATAAGACAACAGCGTGAAGTGGTAGTAGTTTCATCAGGAGCAATGGCTGCAGGTTTTGCCAAGCTAGGTTTACAAAACGAGCAGCAACGGGCTTCTTTACCGCTTAAACAGGCAGCAGCAGCGGTTGGGCAATCTTCGCTAATGGGGGTTTATGAAGATGCTTTTGCGCAATATGGTATTCATGTAGCACAAGTGTTGCTTACGGCTGAAGATCTAGCGAATCGTCATCGTTTTCTTAACGCGCGTGGCACAGTGGCAGAATTACTAGCGCTAGAAGTGTTACCAATAATTAATGAGAATGATACAGTTGCAGTGGCCGAAATAAAATTCGGCGATAATGATAATCTTGCGACAATGGTAAGTCATCTTGTGGGCGCTGATTTGCTAATTATTCTTTCAGATATTGATGGATTATATTCAGCAGATCCAAAACGTAATGCTAAGGCTCATCTATTATCAATAGTTGATCGTGTCAGTAGTGATATTGAAAAAAATGCCACTGGTACAACTGGTGTAGGTACCGGTGGAATGCAATCAAAAATTTTAGCTGCTCGCAAAGCAATGGCGCGTGGGATCCCGGTTATTATTGCTAATGGCAAACGCGAAAATGTGATAAACGAGATATTTTCGGGTGCGGATATTGGCACCTTGTTTATACCACAAGATAAACCACTTCATAGCCGCAAGCATTGGATAGCTCATATTGCTGCTACACGCGGAACAATTACATTAGACGCTGGTGCGGTAACTGCGCTCACTAAAAGCAAAAAGAGTTTATTGCCCGGAGGTATTGTATCAGTAAATGGGCATTTTAAACTTGGTGATTGTATAAATTGTGTTGATCCAGAAGGTAAATGTTTTGCACGTGGGCTAACTCGTTATACCGCATCAGAGTTAGAGCGAATTAAAGGTTTGCGAACATCGCAAATTGTCTCAGTACTTGGTTATAAAGATTATGACGAAGTAATTCATCGCGATGATTTAGTTTTATTAGCTGATGAATGATTTAAGGCTGGTTAAACTTAAAATTCTAAGGCATATTCATACATTATGGATACGGTAAAATACGTTACTGAAAAAGCTAAGCTTGCTAAGCGCGCTTTACGTGTAATCGCAAATGCTTCAAGCGACCAAAAAAACCGTGCGCTAAAAGCAATGGCTACCTTAATTATCGAGGCGAGTGCAGAATTACTGGCGGCTAATCAAACAGATATTGCCGCCGCTGAAAAAAATGGCCTAAGCCGTGCGATGATCGACAGACTGGCACTTAATGAAAAGCGCATTACCAGTATGGCAAAGGGCTTGCGTGAAGTTGCGGCGTTGCCAGATCCGGTTGGTGAAATAACCCAAATTCGTCGTCGTCCAAATGGTATGGAAGTCGGGCGTATGCGAGTGCCGCTTGGTTTAATTGGGATAATTTATGAATCGCGTCCCAATGTTACAGTCGAAGCTGCCGCACTTTGTTTTAAAGCTGGCAATAGCGTAATTTTGCGTGGTGGCTCAGAGTCGATTAAATCAAATGCTGCTTTGGCGCAGATTTTGAGCAAAGCTTTAGCACAAAATAATTTACCGCAAGAAGCTATCGCTTTTATTGAATATACTGATCGCGCTTGTGTTAACGCTATGCTTAAGCTCGATGAATATATTGACTTGATTATTCCGCGCGGTGGCCATGGATTGATTCGCGCTGTTACTGAGAATTCAACGATTCCGGTGATTAAACACGACAAAGGTGTATGCCACGTATATGTTGATGAGCATGCTGATCTGAGTATGGCCGAAGCAATTTGTATTAATGCGAAAACGCAGCGACCCAGCACCTGCAATGCTATGGAAACCATGCTAGTGCATGAAAAAATTGCACCGCAATTATTACCTTCGCTTGCAAAGAAATTTGCCGAAAAAGGGGTAAAAATATACGCCTGCGAACAATCACGTGCTTGGTTTACTGATGCCGAACCAGCAGATGATTCAGTTTGGTATAATGAATATAATGATATGGTGCTTAATGTTAAAGTGGTACCAAATTTTACTGCGGCAGTTGACCATATTGCAACTTATAGCTCACAGCACACAGATACTATCGTAACCCAAGATTATGCTCGGGCGCGTCGTTTTTTACGGGAGGTTGATTCTGCGGCTGTCATGGTTAATGTTTCAACGCGCTTTAGTGATGGTTTTGAGTTTGGTATGGGCGCTGAAATTGGTATTTCAACCACCCGCCTTCATGCTCGTGGCCCCATGGGATTAGAAGAGTTAACTTGTAATAAATTTATTGTAATGGGTGATGGGCAACTAAGAACTTAAAAACTGTAGTGTAGAATAATTATTTACTACTAGTTTTATTCATAACCGCACTATACGCAGCATCAAAGGCAATTGTAGCGGGTCCTTCATAGTGTTTGCCATTTTCGTAACGTGGAAAAATTAACTCATGTATTATGGTTTTTAGATCATCATATTGATCGATACTAATTTTATAATAGGCATCAATATACCCATGCCCACCTTTAATTACAGTTTTGCTTACTATTTTGCCATCAACGTCTGGACTACCAATTGGCATTAAATCAATAAGAAAGTCGAATATCTTTTTGCAGAGTTCTTTTTGTTCATTAAAAACATTAGTACAGAGGGTAATCCCGGTCTCGCAAGAAGAGCTAAAGTAACCCAGTAATTGCGCATTAGCATAATATGGTTTGCCGGTAGTACCTTTGGCTTGTGCTTTAAAGTTTTTAATTCGATCAAGTTGACCATCCGCTCCGATGGTTAGAATACGAATAATATTTTTTATCGCAGCAAAATGCTTCTGGCTCATCATGACATGCATATACGAAGCCATAGCATCGCCATCTGGATTTATCTGTCGGTAAAGGTGAGACAAACAGGCTGTTAGATCGCTAGATGAAGTTGACTTTGCATCTGCTTTATTTTCGCCGCGTAAGAGCGCCGTCATTGCTACAGCCACCATGCCTGCTTGGCTTCTAATCCCTAATGTAAGTGCACCAGGAATTTTTTCTGTTTCTAACATTCCATCAAGTTGCTTAGCGGCAAGAGCAAATACTTCAGCGCGATTTTCTGCTGCGGTGGTGCAAGCAGCTTTGAGTATATCAATCAATAAACGCGGCTCATATCTAAATGAATACTGTGGATACCCCATGTGAACCAGTTTCAGTTATTGATTGTTGAAGTTCTAACTTCACCAGCAGCAGCTAGAAAAATTTCACTGCGCTGGGTTAATTGTAATGATGAAAATACTGCCGTAAAATCGCTGCCTGATAAAGATTTTAATACATAAGCTATGGCTTTAGCATTACATCCACCTACATAATGCGTGGTACCATTGCCTATCATTTCAAGTTTTGACAAAGGGCCTTTATTAACATTTTTGGCCATAGCTTTAATGAAAACAATTTTAGTATTAACCGAACATGATGCAGCTATGACTTTGCCAAAATTCGCAATATAATCATAATTTTTAAGTAATTCAGCGAATTCGACAAGCTGCTGCCCATTTAGCTTTTTAACAGCAGCTTTAGCTAAAATGGATTTGTCATCAGTTGATAAGCTATTAATAAATAAAGCTGAGAAAGAAAGCAGCTGTGGCGCTTTTAATTTCGCAGTCATCATTTTTAATAGGTTAGTTTTTTCTTTATAAGATAAGCCGTTTAATTGGCCAGGTGCGTTGCTTAATATTTCATCACGCCAATGCTCGCGTTCTGCTAGGGTTAATTTTTTAAATACATAACTTGCTTCTTCACTCGTAAGGTTATGAAAAATTTGGTTAATTTCTAATAATTCAGTATGAGTTACATCATATAAAGTACAATTATCATTAAGAAATTGTCTAATTTTAACTAAAGCTATTGCGGTTTTTTTAGGGTTAATTGCAGCTAAATTTGGTAGCTGAGGCGCTACGTTACACACTTGGCGCTTTTCTTTTTTATATGCAGCTGGGGCTGAGGTAGATGAATAGTTACTAGTAGTTTGTGTAGCTAATGGCTTTTTGCTATTTTCATCAGCGACAGGGTCTTGAGTTAAAGTAGTGTTAGAAACTTCTAAATTTGAACTATGTGAAGGTTTTGTAGTGTTTACTACGATGCCATTAGGATACGTAAAGGCCATAATTTACTTCTACCATTAAAGTGACGGTTGCGCTTTAAACGGTTATTAAATTTTACACGAATCTAAGCAGTGTTGGTTAACTTTTCTTAAAACGGTTAACTTTTTTAAATAGCTAAATATTTTAACCGGTTGAGGCAACTTTAAAGCGAGGTACCCAAGTTCCCAATTCAGGTGAGCGTCTTGCAAGGATCGCTGCAGCGATATGGTTGGCTTTACGTACCTCTAAAGGGAAACGCGCAACTTCGTTTTCAGAAGCACCGATAGAGATTACGCCATTGATTAGTAAGATTTGAAATACTAATTCTTCACGACTGTTCCAGAAGCGAATGCGATCATAAGCGCAGAGATCAGCATGAAAATCTGAAAGGTCGATTTCATAATCAAGATTTTGGCAAATATCTTCAATAGCGTTAATCATTTCTGGCACTGCAATGGCAGGAGCGAATTCACGAGGTGCATAACGATCATTGCTTGGCTCATAACGATAAAATGGTGTTGATAAGGTGAAACGATTGTGATCATCATCAACAAAAGTTACGTGAGTTGACTCGTGTGCTTCAAGCAATAAGAGATTGTAGCCTTCAAGCTCTATAGGCAGATTAGTGCCATCTTCAAGTATGCCACCAAAAGTGCTTTGCATAGCTTGTAACACTTTATCTTTATTGCGTTGAAAACGTGAGCTTACTTCTTCATCTTCTAAAAGAAACGTTACAATATCACGCGCGGCTTTAGCTGCACCGCTAAACTCATAACCATTTCGAGCCAATTGGGTTTTAATAACGCCGGTATGTATTTTTGCTTCGCGGATAATATCGGCGAATACTTCAAGTACTTTATCCATTCCTTCTGGATGAACAAAGGGATTGCCACAAAAAGTAGAAACTAAGGGCTCGTAGATTTGGTCATAGACTTCACGAGAAAGTACAATGCTCATACCATTATTACACATCAACATATAAACATTTTTCAATACATCGTAGTCGACACGATCAATAGCTAATGGTTTATCATTATAGACAAAGCTTTGATTTATAAAAGCTGCTGAAATAACTTCGTGGGCAGTGAAGACATCATCGGCGCCATTGCGGTAGCCCAAGCATGTATAAAATCTGCCTTGAATTTTAGCTTCATGCCATTCAAGTAAATCATCAATGGTATGACGGTACCGCACTACTAAATCTGAGCGCCCGGCGAACTCTAAGCCAGCACGCAGCGATGGTTGATCACCAGCAGTACCTTTATTTTTACGCAATCCACGAACAAGTGTATTTTTTAAAACATAATGAGGGTCGTCGCTTAATTCAACCGATGAACCATAAACCGGTTCATAGTTGTTGATATAGAAAAAGCCATTTACACGAGTGGGTGATAAGAATTTATTAGGGTTGCAAATCCCCGGTATAGTAACGCGTGGGTTTTTAGGATGATCAAGATTTGAGTAGCTACCTCTTTTTAACAAATCACCAAAACGTCTTTTCCAGCTTTCGGTTATATCTGTTAGGCGCATAAAATCACCTTGCTCAGTACCAAAAGCATAAACTTGACGATCTTCGCCGCACCACAATGACAACATATCACCAGCTAAAATATCTATGCTTTTTAGTTGGTTAGCTATTTCATCACCAGAAGCTAACTGATCCATCATAGCTGTAATAGTTTCACTTTTACCTGTGCCGCTGTCAGCACTGAATACTAAAGTTTTGCGTAAACCATTTTTAAAGGTAATGGTAATCATAGCGCCATGCACCGGCATGCCACCTAGGGCTTTAACTAGTTCATTGTGTAAAGTTAGGATTGATTTTTTAAAAAAGCCAAAATAATCAGTATCTTCTTCTCTAGCGACCCATGCAGTTGGTAAGATACGTCCATCAGTCTTTTTATCAATTATATACCCGGTTTTATAACTTTCACCCATGCATTTAGCAGGTATACCAAAAAGCAATACTGCATCCCAGTCGGAACCATTTAGTTTTTCACGTAGTTGCATTTCTGGGATTTGTGGGAACAAACGCATTTCATCGCTAATAAATTGAAAATAAGACTTGTGCATAACAAGAAGTATTTTAAAGGGACCAACGGGGATAGCTTTACAAACGTAACTGTCTAAATCAGCGGTTTCAGCAAAGCGGCTAAGTCTTGATTGCAGCAAAGACAATTCAGGTTTAACACTGCCAGTTGAATCATCCGAACCATGGCGTAAAATAAAACCATAGCGATAATCTGACACTCGCTTGACTGCACCTGTTACTGATTTCGGATCAGGATCTAATGCAGCGGTAGCGCCAGCAAAAATAGTGCCCTGAACTATATGTTGAAGATATTCAGGTAGATTGGAGTTAGCTTTTATATTGGATAGTTCTTCATAGCCGATTTCAAAAGTAGTAGTAGCGGTTACCTTGTTTTCAGGAATTTCAAAAGCATACATTAGTTCATTGATTAATACATTAAGACGACTATGCAAACCATGTAGGGTCGCTACCTTTTCACTATAGTTGTTAGTCTTGAGCTCGGCTGTAAGTACTTTAATAGTACTAGCGCCATGCCATTCATTATAAATATCTGTGAGTAATTGTCGAAATACCGGATCAATAAGTTGACGGTCATAATAAGCAGATAAGCACGCTAGTGGACCATATTGTTTTTGTATTTCGGTAAAAGTTAAATCTAATAGTTCGGGATGACGACGACAGACTTTTTTAAGTAAGCGGCGATATAGCACACGAAAAGTTCGGCTATCAATCATCTCATCAACAGAATTGCATGGTTGCCATTTGATAAATACTTTATCGGCGATTGACTTGCCTTCTTCAATACAATAGACCGAACCCCATTCGCTCGGTCTAACTCCCATACCTTTAATTGGCTTTTTGTAACCTTCAATGGTGAAAATAGCTTCAAGATCATGAAGCAGATGTTGCATTTCATCTGGTCCACCCACTTTAAAAAGGTCCTTAAGCTTTTCAACATCGCGGTCAAGCTTTTCAAACTCATTCCAGTAGTGGGTTAATATTTTAAGGTAGACTTCTAGGGTTTTTTCAAAACGGATGTAACTTTTATAATCACCTATAACTAAGCCGCCTAAAGAGGCGCGAATGAAACCTTTACCAGCATAAGTAACATCAACTTTGCGATAACGTGCGATAGCATTTAAAAACTCGTGAATGTTACGATTATCGTCATTTTGAACGAGTTTGAAACAGGCATAAAATGCACCGCTCGGTGGAATTAATTCAGTATCAGGTATAACTTTTTGATGCGCACAAAGCAGTGCATCAATACGTTTTTGTACATCACGACGTAAACGTACTTCAAGACGCAATTTTTTTAATGAGCGTACTACATTACTTAAAGCTTCAGATAAATGTCGAATACTTGCGCCGCGTTGTTGCAGTCGTAAAATGTGATCATAACCATCAAGCAATTTGGCAAATACTATTACAGGAAAGTCATCTTGACTAATATGAGCCAAGGTTCCGGTAAGCAGTTCTTTTTGTGTAGCCCATATAGGTCCATAAGAAGTCAAATCAACAATACGGCCTGCAAGCTTTTCAAGCTCGTGAGTGTAACGTTTGACCGCAAGACCGTTTTCTAGCTTAAGCAATGTTAAATATAGAGACATTAAATGCGGGGCAGACGCATTTTTATGGGCGTATTCAACAGCCTCTGGATAGTTAGAATGTATTATACCGGTACGATCTCCTGAGCCTTGTAATCCTTTCGTAGTCGCCCCAATAGTAATAATACGAACTGATTTTGAAATTTGGTCGCGATAATGTTCATAAATTTGGGCGACACAAAGGTCACCTTCACGCGCTTTATAATCGCGAGTTACTAATTTGTGGTAAGCATTATCATCAAGAATTGTAATCCCATATTCACTTGCAAGTTGAAGCAAGCGTAAAATAGATTCACGACGATAAGTTACACCAGTAGGATTATGAGGAGTATTTAGTACCAGTATCATACTACGACAATACAAATAGAATACTTCAGGAAAACGACGTAATGAGTATCGTAGCTCTTCGATCTTACTAAGTAGTGCTACGGGATCAAGTTCATAGTATCTATTAAGAGGGACACGGATAATATCTGAAGCGGGAAAATACTTTTCAGGAAAGACATCATCATAGCTCCACGACATTGCGGGCATAATTAAAATAGGATAAAACGAACCACGTTCAATAACTTTTAATAACGCTTCAATTTCTCCGACTGCGGTCGGATCAATTTCACCGCGCAAATCATCCATGGCGCGTTGTGCGGATCTGACAGCTTCATGAAACGGTGTAAGAAGCTTACGTACTTTGCGATCATAGTTTGATACTTGCGAACCAAAGTTATGTTCAAGATGACCGTGAAGCGCTCCAAGACCAAATTTGCTCATAGTGTTTTTCAAAAGTGCAGCAACTCCACCGGTGAAATTGCCATAAGCTGCTTTTTCTAAACTCTCTTCGGTCTTACGAGTAAGACGACCAGCAGCGTGAGCAGCACGATAGAAAAGACTTTTAGTTAAATAATCTGTCTTGCTAACATTAAGTTTTGAAGCATCCCATTGGGTAGGTGCAAGTGCTAGTAATTGTGATTGTTTGATTGCTGCCTTAATTTCATCAGAACTTTCTTCTGGAATTGATAGTTCACGTTTAAGTTCGATTAATCGTTGTCGACAAATGGCGAGGTCGTGTGAGCAGAAGTCAGCAACGGCTTTGCGTACTTGTTCACGATGAAATTCGCCTATTAGTGTTAAAGCACCACGGCCACCACCTGGAACTAAGGTGGCGGTATATACCTTAGGATTAAGGCTACTATAAAAATATTTCATCCATTTTTGTGCTGCGTTTTTGGCGATTTCTTCACCCATACGTTGCCGCGCTTCATCATCGCCGCGAGCAAGTCGAGTTATAAAGCGCACCATACGGCACATTTTTTTAAAGGTGAGATAATCAAACAAATCATCTCGTCGCCATTCATAAGCACGAATTTCATCAATATTCGCAGTGAGAATACCTAAATCTTCTAATCTACTGCAGGCACTATCGAGAGCATCACCAATACAGTCGAGCACATCAGGGGAAAAACGTTCAAGAATTTGTCGTAAGACTAGTTGGGTATTAGCAGGTCGCCCAGCGAATCTAGTTTGGATATTACGCAGGGTTTGCACAACATGAGGAAATAGTGTGTATACTATAGTAGTATTAGATAAACGTGCTCTTTCTGAACAATCAATTAATATAAGGCGCCCAATTATACTACGCCACTTGTTAGTGAGTCCCATTTCACAGGAGAAGACACCATGTGGAATACGGGTAACACGGGTTACGAATACTTGGTTAGGTTCTGCTCGCATATGAGCAATTAACTCATCGTCAAGCCGATCTATACCTGGCACTAGTCGTACGGGGTTTACGCCACTGGGACCGAATTTATCAAACACATGCTTTTGAATTAGATCAATAACCCTTTTGGGGCTTTCAGTGATTACTACACGATTAAATAGATTTGCACCTTCGAAATTGACGAATTCAGTAGCATCAACAAGAAAAGCTCGTTCTTCAGCATTAGTATTGTAATGCAAGCTAGAATCAATCAGTCGCGCTAATGATTTTATTAATAAGATATATTGTTCATGGTTGACGCCGAGGGTTTCAACATAACCATAAAGAGATTTTATTTCTTTGCCAAAAACAATGCGAGAAACAACATCTCGCATGTGCGCAGTTACCGGAGGGGTTCCGATTGATAGGCTATAGCGAGTGAGTGCATCAATATGGCGGGCATCAAGTGTTTGCTGTTTGCCATTGATTTCGTAGGTAATGCCAACGTGTTTTTTTAGGCGATTATTAAAATCATCAGCAGCTTGAACAATACGGAATATATTTGATACGCCGGTTGACGGCATGATCTGATTAAGCAGCGAGAAGCCCAGTGAATCGAAAGATTGTTCATATTCACGTACTTGCCGGGCAACTGCTTCACGCTCACTAATACTTGCTTCAGCAAGATCATCAGGATCAGGGAGTGCTAAGATTTTATCAATCTCAGGAATGAGATGTGTATAAATACGGCCTTCTTGCATGGTGGCCGCAAGTGATTTCAGAGTTTTAACTTGCTCCATCAGAGCGCCAGCTTGTTGCATAAGTTTACTTCCTTTTAACCAAAACTTTTATAAGACGACAGGATATATCTGCATCCAGTTTTTAATAGCAATTTTGTCGAACTATAGTCAGCCATTTTCGCAAAATTGGCGGTGTAGACGCATCTGGTCTCCCTGCTGATGAATAACAGTGCGTCAGATAATTCGACGAACTATATTTTTTTTATTATTAATATTGTTTTTAGTGGTTACCAAAGTCTGAAAATAGAGAAATATTACCTTTTAATATTAATCATTTTTTATCCCACCTTTTTGACGCTTTGCATAAAAAGCGCATAAGTTTAGTATACCTTCTTGTTTATCAATATAGCTATGCTAAAGAACTCTAGGTAGCCATTTTATTTATTGGCACGTTAATTTAATGCTGTAACTCAAAAAACTTAATTATGTCGAGCGAAAATGGCCCGAAAAAGGAACAGGTAAACAGTAGTCAAGCAAAATGTAACGATATTAGGAACGATATTAGAACGATATTAGGGACACTCCCTATTAGGAAATTGTTGCGCCTGGGATTAGTGGGATGCTATCCCTCCTTCATCACGTTGGATTATCGAGGTAATTGACACATGGTATTTGGTTGGTTGTCGGGAATGTTCTCAAACGATCTGGCGATCGACCTTGGAACATCAAATACGCTTATTTATGTTAAAGGTAAGGGAATTGTATGTGATGAACCATCGGTCGTTGCTGTACAAAACGATGGTCGTGGCGCGCGAAAGATTTTAGCAGTTGGCCGCGAAGCTAAAGAAATGCTTGGGCGTACACCAGGCGCAGTAACTGCAATTAGGCCTATTCAAGGCGGGGTTATAGCTGATTTTGAGGTAACTGAAGCTATGCTTCGCTACTTCATAACCAAAGCACACAACCGCAGAGCTTTGGTTAAACCGCGAATAGTAATTTGTGTGCCTAATGGAATAACTGAGGTTGAAAAACGAGCAGTACGCGAAAGTGCCGAAAGTGCAGGGGCTCGTGAGGTTCATTTAATGGAAGAACCCATGGCTGCTGCTATAGGTGCTGAACTGCCGGTTGCTGAAGCTTCGGGGAATATGATTGTTGATATTGGCGGTGGTACTACTGAAGTGGCGGTTTTATCACTTGCAGGTATTGTATATAGTCGTTCAATACGAGTTGGTGGTGATAAAATGGATGAGGCAATTATTCAATTTGTTAAGCGTCGTTATAATCTGCTTATTGGTGAGCGTACTGCTGAGCAAATAAAAATTGAAATTGGTAATGCATATCCCTTTGAATCGTTGCGTACGATAACGATTAAAGGTCGTGATATGATTGCAGGTGTACCTCGTACCATTGAACTAACTAGTGATGAAGCTCGCGAGGCCCTTAATGAGCCAGTGACGGCCATCATTGAAGCTATACGTGTTGCACTCGAGCGTACTCCGCCCGAGTTGGCTGCAGATATTGTGGATAAGGGCATTGTCCTCGCCGGTGGTGGCGCATTGCTTTCAAATCTCGATGTAGTGTTACGAGAAGAAACACGGCTGCCGGTGATGATTGCTGACGACCCCTTATCATGTGTGGTGCTTGGTAGTGGCCGGGTGCTAGATCAATTAGAACTTTTAAAACAAGTAGCGATCCATTAACTTTTTAAAACGTTATCGCGATGCCATAGTCGCCCTGTTGGTTTTGGCGTTACCGCTGCTGCTATACGTGTCTAATGCAAAAAATCCCCGTGAACAAAACCCATTTGATCGAGTGTTGGTTTTTGTTTCAGGACCAATTCAGTGGCTGACTGTTGCAACATTAGATGGCACTAATTATCTGTGGCATAGTTATATCAACCTTATAAGTGTACAAAAAGACAATGATAACTTGCGTATCGAAAATGCAAAGTTAAAAAGAGAGTTAGCTGTTGTAAAAGAGCAACGATTAGAAAATATACGCCTACGCGCATTGTTAGGGTTACGACAAAAAGTGCCACAATTGCAAATGCTATATGCCAAAGTAGTGGCAGTTTCACCGACACCAATGTTTCGCTCTTTGCGAATTGATCGTGGTTTAAAAGACGGAGTTAAAGTAGGCGCTGCAGTGGTAAATTATGATGGTGTAATTGGCCGTATTGCAATCGCTAATGAGTCTTGGTCTGATGTAATATTACTTGTTGATGCAAATAGTTCAACTGATGTTTTAGTGCGCAGAACTCGTGTGCGTGCCCGCATTCGTGGCAATGGCGATGATAGTCAATTAAGTATAAATGTTGAAGCATTGGCACGTTCAGCGGATATCGAACCTGGTGATACCATCGTTACCAGCGGTGTTGGCACTACGTTTCCGAAGGGTTTAACCATTGGAACAGTTATGGGTGTCAAACGTGGCGCTTTTGGTCTCTATCAAAGCGCTCAATTAAAACCCAGCGTTGATTTCAGCAGAATCGAAGAGGTGTTAGTTATCACTAGTAACTTTAGTAGTAATACTACGTTTGAAGATGATCCTGAAGTATCAGATAGTTGGGGCCCCTTAATCGACACTCCTGCTAAAGAAACAAACATATCGGCGGTCGGCGAAGGTAAATGAATATTTTAATTTATGCGATGATTGGCTGGCTAATTATGACAATCATAACTGCCCTCGGATCGCGTTTTACTATCGGCCATTTATTGCCTGATATTTCTGTTGTTATTGTAGTGTTTATCGCCATTCGCAGAGAAATTATTCCGGTTATTATTACTGCAACTATTATTGGATATTTTGAAGGGCAACAAGCATTAGCACCGATAGGCTTACATGAAATGGCGCTAACAATATGTGCATTATTTGTTTACCTTACCGTAGGAAACCTAGCTGGTAACGGTCCACGTTTTTTTGCTTTAACTTGCGGTGGAATCGTTATGCTATACCACTTATTGCTTTATATTATTATTAATATTTTTGGTAACGCAGTTGGATTTTCTAGTTGGGTTACTTCGATTTTATTACCATCAGCGCTAGTTACTGCAATGCTTGCTTTAATAGTAAGGCCACTGTTGATGTTTGTTGAACGTAAACTCTACGCTCAACAACACGAGGAGTTATCGTGGCATTAATCAGCCTACTATCAACTCAAGCGGTAAATCGTAGTCTTCGTCCTCGATTTATTGTGGCAATGATAGCAACGGCAATAGCGTTTGTTGTTATTCTATTACGTTTATACACACTTCAGGTAATACGCGGAGAAGAGTTAGCGAGTAAAGGTGAGCGAAATTTTGTACAAGAAGTAGTTATACCACATGACCGTGGAATAATTTACGACCGTTATGGTCGAATAATTGTTGACAATCGACCATCATTTGACTTGCAAGTAACACCAGCATTTTTAGGAAAGCGCGCTAATGCTGAAGCTACAATAGCAAGAGTTGTACAATTATTAAGACTTGAAGAATCTGAAAGTAATAATATTAAGGAACAGGTATTTAGTATAAAAGCGGCTGAGCGTTTTTTACCTATCGTGGTTTACCGCGATCTTAATGCAGAACAAGTTGAAGCGATTGAAGCTGAACGCTCAGTGTTTTTACTAGATGGTGTTGATATCGTAGAAGCAAAACGTCGCACTTATCATTATGGAGCAACAGCGGCACACTTACTTGGATATGTAAATGAGATAGACCCGCAATCACTGGAGCAAGAACGAAGACAAGGCAATCCCAAAAAATATAAGCTTGGTGATTATATTGGTCGCTCGGGGATTGAGCGTACTTATGAAGATGTTCTGCGTGGAATAGATGGCTATGAAAAAGTAGTTGTCGATGCTAAGGGTCGTCGTCAACAGGATGACTTTTTTGAACAATTTTTAGGTGACTTTCGACGTGTTGAACCTACACCTGGACATAACATTTATTTAACTATCGATATTGAGTTGCAGCAACGAGCTGAAGCTGCATTTCATGGAAAAGCTGGTGCAGTGGTAGCTCTTGATCCTCGTAATGGCGCCATAAGAGCCTATGTTTCACTACCTAGCTATGATCCCAATCTTATAGTTAGTGCGATGGCTAAAGAAGAAAAAAACCGTATTGATAATGATCCACTCAAACCATGGCTAAATCGTCCAATTCAAGGTCAATATGCTCCCGGATCAACATTTAAAATAGTTACGGCACTAGCAGCTTTGCAACATCAAGTAGTCAGTACTAAAGAGCATATTTTTTGTCCTGGGCACTATCGTATGGGGAATCATGTTTGGCGTTGCCACAAAGAGAGTGGTCATGGATCTGTAGATATTAATGATGCTCTTAAGGTTTCTTGTGATGTCTATTTTTATACTTTAGGAGCACGTTTAGGTATTAACCAATTGGCCGATATGGCACGCCACCTTGGGTACGGTAGATGCAGTGGTATTGACTTACCAAATGAAAAACCCGGTTTGGTGCCTGATGAAAAATATCATGATCGTGTTGATGCCAAAACTGGTGGTTATCAACGCGGAATGGTTATTAACACTGCAATTGGACAGGGGTCCTTATTAGTGACACCCTTGCAACAGGCTATAGCATATTCTGCAATAGCTAATGGCGGTACAATTTATAAGCCGCAGTTTGTCGAGCGTATTGAAACTGCGGATTTTCGTGTAAATTACCGCTTTTTACGGCAATCAGCTACTTGGCGAGATCCAAAAGAAAATAATGGATTATTTGAAGGTGCACCGTTGAATGATGCAGGTATGCGATCAGTTGAAGCTTTACAATCATTAGTGCACTCGCAAGTGGCTGGAAATCCACCTATGTTAATGCAGTCATTTATACCAAATGTAATTGAAAAGCTTAAAGTCTCTAAAGAAGATATCAATGCAGTGAATCAAGGGTTGGTTTCTGTAGTAGAGTCTCCAAGTGGCACGGGTTATTGGCATCGTTCAAAGGTTATTAGCATGGCAGGAAAAACTGGTACTGCGCAGGTTGTGCGTTTAGGTGCTAATCGTCTTAAGGCAGAAGATATGGATTATTTTCAACGTGACCATGCTTGGTTTGTTGCTTATGCTCCTTTCGAAAATTCTGAATTAGTGGTTGCAGTATTGAATGAGCATTCTGGACATGGTGGTTCGCAATCAGAGCCCATAGCCGTGGCCATTATAGATGCCTATTTTGAAATCAAAGCGGCTGCAAAATCAAAACCAATAGCAACTATGAGTGATAGCAGACCATGAAACCTCACGGACAACTGCGTTTATCAGAATTACATTGGCCTTTAGTAATTACCGTTGTTTTAATTGCTTTACTTGGTGTTTATAATTTACACTCGGCGGCTGCGGCGCGAGATTCACAATTATATGCAATGCAAGCAATGTGGATGGGCATTGGTGCGATTGTCGCCGCATTTTTTTTATTTCTTGATTACCGTTTTACCGAACGCTTGGCTTATCCATTTTTTACCATAATAATATTTTTGTTACTTGCAGTACTTGGTCAGGGTCATCATGCTAAAGGAGCGGTACGCTGGCTGCGCATAGGACCAGTTAATTTTCAGCCGAGTGAATTTGCTAAGCTCGCTGCAGTTTTTTGTCTATCACGATACTTTCATACTCGTATTATGCCTGACGGTTATACTATTGGTTCATTAGTGCGCCCATTTAATCTTTCACGCCCATTAGCAGTAATAGCGGCGTTAATAATCGGCTGGAAAAATCTTTGGCTAACTGATCCACTGGGTCAACTTGCCAGATTTTTGCGTAGTACTATTGGCGTGAATCCTAAAGAAGCAGGCGACCTACTATGGTTTCGTATTTTTATTCTATTTAGTATCGCCAGCGCAGTCGCTTTTACAATTATTCTAATTATTAGGAGAGAACGTAGTGACGCTTTGTTAAATCCCTGGCCACCCACGCGTCGTAAGCGATTAATTACATTAACATCGGTGATTGGGATGCTGTTGGTAATACTAACAATTTGGTATTGGAAATCGCCATGGTTGCGTGATCCACTAAGTGTAATAGTATTAAATTTAGTTAAAAATGCAGCTCCTTTAGGTCAGTATGCCAAACCAAACCCAGGCTATACCCTACGTGTAATTTTGGTGATTGCCGCAGCAATTTATCTACTTGCCGCGTTATTGCACCTGCGACATGGGGTAACTAATATTATTGATATGGTAGTTGCACCTGTAGATCTTATGTTTGTGCCACCTCTTCTTATTTTAGTTCAACCCGATCTTGGTACGGCAGGAATAGTTATTTTAATATCAGCTAGTATCATGTTAATAGTTGGTATTCGTCTGCGTTCATTAGTTATTTTAGGGATATTTGGCATTGTGATTGCCACTATTGGCTGGGCGGGGATCCTTAAAGATTATCAAAAGAGACGCGTTATTACTTTTATGGATCCTGAGCATGATAAACAAGGCGCGGGATGGAACGCTGTGCAATCAATGATTGCGGTTGGCTCAGGACAATGGACTGGTAAAGGGCATAAAGGCGGTACGCAAACACAGTTATCATTTTTGCCTGAACAACATACCGATTTTGCTTTTAGTGTATGGGGTGAAGAACAAGGGTTTTTAGGCAGTTCATTATTAGTAGTGCTTTATTTATTAGTAGCTTTTTTTGGATTCTCAATAGCTGCTGATGCCAGAGAGCATTATGGTGGTTTGTTAGCTGCTGGAGCGACTGCTATTATTTTATGGCAAGCTTTGATAAATATGAGCATGGTGATTGGTTTGTTTCCAGTCGTGGGTATTACTCTGCCGCTATTTTCATACGGTGGTACCTCAGTAGTAACTGTTATGTTAGCAGTAGGTATTTTGCTAAATGTTCACTGGCGACGAAGGGTACATTAAGTTGTAACTGCGAGATATTTCTAGTTATTTGGTTTAAACTATGTAACAATTATTTTCAGAGGGTACTGGCGTGAGCGAAAGATTGTTTATATCGCAGTCACAACTTGAAGGTTTCGTTGAGCAAGGCGAAGCAACCTTCGAAAACGATATTCTTACAAGTTTAGCAGAGCAGCGTAGTCATAAATTAGCGCCAGCGGTGCGTGTATTATCATTAATAGATGGGCAAGACCAATTACAATTGATTGGTAAAATAATAACAATTAACGAATTAAACTCACTGAAAGTTGAACATTACACAGGTACTATTATTTCGGGTGACACTGGCTATGAGTGTGAAGAAGGTTATGTAGGAATATTGCAAGATGAACCAATTTTTAATGACCATATAAAAATCGAGGCGACTCCAAGTACTGAAAGCAATTCTCCATCAATTTTCGAAGATGATAAAAGTGATTCAGAATTACTCGCCGATTTTTTATTAAAGAATTTACAATAATAAATAGCATCTAAGTCGAGTTACATGTAAAAAGCATTTTATGAAAAAAATCTCATCAATCCTATTTCTTGCAGCAAGTGTTTTTCTTTTTGCCTGTGGTCCAAAACTATCATTAGAAGGTTCAAGAGTTAAGCTTTTAGATTCTGCTGATGAACTTAGTAGCTGCCAGCCAATTAGCAATGTTGATGCTACTGCCGCCTCAAAAGAAAAGGCAGAAATTATTATTCGCAACAAAGCTGGAACCATGAATGCCGACCGTGTGGTTATTAAAGAAACTTTAGAAGCTGATGGCAAGGTTAAGCTGCTTGGTGAATCATATAGCTGTTCTGCTACCGAACTTGGCAATTAGTTAATTTTAATCTGTTATAACTTTATTGCTTGGTTCATTTTTACTTAAAGGCGAAATGAGTTTCCATTGCAATTCAGCTACCCCAATAGCGCTAGCAATACGTAACGTCGCACTAGTACTCTGTGGTTCTAATACTAGTTGATGCATTGCGTCTGTAAGTGGAAAGCGCACCAAATAGGCTTTATCAAATTTTGTAATATAGGGGTAAACTTCGCGCAAATTTGCATCTATTTTTATAGGCTCGATGCTCGCGGGATCGACAGCAACTTTATCGTTCGAGCCAATTAAAGAAAGATGCCAAATAGAATCTGCTTGATCGAGGTCATTCCATTTATCATCAGGCGTGTATACAGCTATAAAAAAATTGTGAAATTGTTCTACATCGCCAGTAAGCGTTACCAGTTCACGTTTGGTTATGGTACCGCCATGTCCATAAATTTCAGGAAAAGCCAAAGCAAACGCGCGACGAAACTCAGGTGCATGCAAAGTAGCAGTTACAAATATTTTAGTATCAAAATTACGATAAACACGATCTGAACGTGTCCAACGAGTTAGTATTGTTCGGTAATCCTTTGCTGTTATATTTTGTTGCTGACCATACAAAGATGCTAGTGGAGTACTGCTGCAGGATGCCAATAAAAACCAAGTGCTAAGCAAAGGCCATAAACCAAAAGAGCGCACTTGTTAAAATCTCCAAGTGTTTAAGTAAAATCATCACGGGTAAATAGCGAAGTATACGGAATACCAGTTGCACGCAACGCTTCACGTCCACCTTCATTACGATCAACAAGACTAAATATTGCTACTGGTGCTAAGCTACTTTCACGTGCACGATCAACTGCTTTACGTGTTGAACCACCGGTAGTAACTGTGTCTTCAACAATTAAAACTGGTGAGTTTTTAGGGAGATTGCGTGTGCCTTCTACCCAGGAAGCTGTACCATGGGCCTTTAGTTCTTTACGAATAATAAATGCATGAACAGGCGCACCACTTTGCCAGCTAATAATTGAGGTTGCAGTGGCGATCGGGTCAGCACCCAAAGTCATGCCACCTACACCATCAATACGAATATTTTTAGCTCGTAAAGTTTGGATATGAGAAAAAATCAACTCACCAATTAAACAAGAACCCTCAGCATGAAGTGCGGTCTGCCGTCCGTCAATATAAAAGTCACTTTGCTTGCCAGAAGCTAATGTTACTAAACCACGTCGCCATGAAAGCTCTTTAAAAAGATCAAGCAAGCGCGAACGGGCCGATTCAACAGACAACTTGGCCATTATCACTTCTTCTTAGAGACTACCTTCTTTTTAATTTTTTTTGCCCCCATGACCACCGGAGCTGTTGCTGGAACTGGGGTCGGTGTAATCATTGGTTTACTGGGCTCGCTACGTCTTGGTATTGGCGCGGGCGCGGGCGCGGGCGCGGGCGCTGGTGGTGGACTAGGACGTCGTATTGGGGCCGAAGGTATAGACATACGCGGTGTTGTTGATACCGGACGTGATACCAAAGCTCGTTCATTACGTGGTGATGACGAAGCTACACTGGAGCGAGGACTTTCGAGATCTCCCATGTCGACTGCGCCTCGATAACGAGCACCATCCACAATAATTACACGCGGTGCCTTTATATCGCCAACCATTCTGCCTACTTCGGTAATTTCAACACTTTCAGTGGCATTGATATTGCCAACTACTACGCCACTAATAATTGCGTTGCGAACCGAAATGTTTGCTTTAACGATACCAGATTCTTCAACATTTAAAGTTTTAGTCAGGTTAACAGTGCCTTCAACCCGACCTAAAACGGTGAGATCCTCATCGCCTTGTAAATTACCATTAATGAGAATCGACTCACCGATGACGGTGGACGTGTCATTATCTACCATGGATTATCCTCTCGCGTGTTGGTACTTAGACACACTTAAACATCCATGTCGACGTTGCCCTTGAATGAAGCACCGTCGGCAATAAGGATGCGTGGCGCCTTAATATCGCCAACAACACGACATTGGGTTTTCAGCTCGACCTTATCAGTGGCCGTGATGTTACCAGTGACTTGTCCAGAAATGTCAACGTTTTGAGTCTCGATATCAGCCTCTACAACACCTGAAGCTTCAACATAGAGGCTCTCACGTAATTGAATTTTACCTTTAACGGTGCCTTGAATAACGAGATCTTCGTCACCAGTTATTTCACCATCAATCACGATGGAGCTGCCAATTACGGTGTTCGCCATGATGCCAATATCTCCTTTTATGCGGTCCTTTGCTTATTCGTACATTTAAAAAACTTGTTCTAAATGTCTGGTGGCAGTGGTACATCCATTTCGATATTACCACGGAAACGAGCGCCATCTTCAATGACAACTCGCGGGGCGCGTACATCACCAACAACAGTGGCTGTGCTCGAAATAGACACTCTCTGCGAAGCATCAATGTTGCCACTCATGTTGCCATTGACCGTAAGTTCACGCGTTTCGATATCGGCTACTACGATGCCACTATCATCAACGGTGATATGATCTTGTAGCGAGACATGACCTTCGACGCGGCCTTCGACGATTAAATCGCCTGAGCCCGAGAGGTTGCCACGAATTTGAATACCCTTGCCAATAATACAGGCTGTCTCATTATCAGCCATCTAAACCTCCCAAAAGCGATAACATCACGGCGACGGTAACCAACATCGGGTCGCGAGTCAATTATATCGACACTTGTTATATCGATTGCACGTACTATTTATCGTACTATGTTACTTTTTGGATAGATTAAAAGATGTAGGGGGATGGGAGATAAAGTCAAAATTAAGCTCGAAAACGATTGCTAACCCGATATCGCAGTAATTCCCATGCATCAGTTTCTCGTAATTTCGCTTCGTCATCAAAAAGTATGATAAAAGTATTATCATCAAGATCGATAAGCATTTGTTGGTCATCAATTATTTCATCATTTTGAGCTAAGAAAACATGTTCAAGAGCGATTTCAAGCTCGTAGCGTTTAAAAATGTCATTAAAGATACGTTCTTTAAGTTCGCCGACGGTTATAGTGTCAGCCTGTAATGGCAAAAGTTGGATCCCAAAACCACCGCGACCTAAATGAAACGACCATTCTTTAATTATTTCAAAATCTAAAAATGCTGAATTAAGCACCGCTTGCACGTCTTTGCCTTTTGGCATCCAATAACTACGTAAGGTATGGCCGCAAGCCGGGCACAATAGTGACCGTAAATCATCGAGTCCATGGGTACGAAATAATGGTACGGTAAATACATTTTTGCTGCAGGATGAACATTTTTCGCGATCGCCAAGTATTCCAAGCACTTTTTTGAATTCACGGCGCATAGGGATGGAGCGTAAAAGAATGGGTACAGCTTCGCGAATTAGGTCAAAACGAAAGCGCAAGCCTAAATGGACTACTTTTTCGCTGGCTTTTTTAATACCGAATTCGACATATTGATCGGCTAATACTAGTGTTTTTTCAAGGCTATCTGCAAGTTGATCTTTTTTATTAAGAATTTTAAAACGTAAAGCTATATCATCGTAAGATTCTAATCCTGGCAACGGAAAAGGTGATAATTCAGCAACATAAGTCAACAATAAAAGACGCAACATACTACGGTTAGTATTAAGTTGTTCTTCAAGTTTAGCTGCTAAAGCTTTGGCTTCTGAGCTGACTTGCAGATCGCGTAATTCTTCAAGGCCTAATCTGACAAGGCGCTTATCAGCAAAAGGATCATAACGTTGTTCTAAAGCGTCAATCTGACGGGTGCTTAGTACGTTATCACCAGAATTTTTACGGTTGAAATTCTCCACTTCTAACTCCAACTCGTGAGTGGCATTTGCCACATAGGCGTAAGATTTTTCAACGCGCTCACGCATTTCGTTTTTTATCTCAAGAATCAAATCACAACCAACTGAAGCAGCTTGTATAGTATTACGCATCAATTCACATGTTGGTGTGCTTTCAATCTCTTGGCGCTCGTTTTGTAGATTAGCTAGCACCATATCGAACCATTCTTGGCGCTGTTCTAATGTTTCAAGCTGAGTTGAAATGTCGAGTTCTGATTCATCAACTTCACCCCCTTTAGCTTGCTCGGCCATAGCTTCTAAGCGAGCAATATCGCCATCATGATATAGCGAATTAATGCGCGCCATTATTTCACTAAAGCGTACGCGATCGCTTTCTATGGTAGCTAAATCAGGGTGATATCGCCTAGCTAAAGAACGATAGGCAATTTTTAAACGGTCATCAGAGTTGCGTAAGGTTGTTGCCAAAGCTTGAGATTTTGTATCGTCGTTTTCAATATTAATATTTGTTGACGATGTTTTTGCTTGCTTAGCGTTTTTAATATTTTGGTTTAAACGCGTTTGACTTTGGGCTAACTCATGATTGCGCCGGGCAGCTAGCTTTTGATAATGTTTTTCGATTGTTTCATTTGGAGCTTCTTGTAATAAATCACTCCAACGCTCATAATATCGTACTAGTTGCTCAATGCGGGTAAGATCCAAGTTTTCTATAGCTAAACGACTTTGATAAGCACTCTCAAAATCTAAAAGTTGTTCTCGCAAGGTTTCGATTTCAAGATCTAATTCTGCAATTTGATCGCGACGTTGATTAAGCACGCTCTGCAACTGGCGTAAACGGTTGCGTTCAGGAATATCAGCAAGAGTTAATTCCTGCGAGGAGGTGCTTTTATTTTTTGTTTTTGCCTTCTTCATTGTCCATCTTTAATGATTGCAAATAGCTTTTAGCGTAAAAAAGCGGTGTATTGCATCATTGGCTCATGATCGATAAGTGATACACAGCTTGTATTTGTTCAATAGGGTTTTAATCAATAGATCTTAGTAGGTGAAAAATCAGTTAAGGTGACAAACGGTTTTATGAGAATGGCATGCAAGTTGCGTTAATAATTCCAGCTAGATACAACTCATCGCGTTTATCAGGCAAGCCGCTAATTACTATAGCCGGAAAGACATTAATTGAGCGTGTTTTCGCTATTGCACAAGCAGCAATTAAAGATTTTTTTAATATTCAGGTCGTGGTAGCTACTGAAGATGAACGCGTGGCAGACTTTTGTGGCGATCGTAATATTGCTTGTGTTATAACTCCTGCATCATGCCGTACAGGTAGTGATCGGGCATTTGCCGCAGCACAACAATTAACTAACCCACCTGATTTTGTTGTTAATATGCAGGGTGATAACCCATTAGCACCTCCATGGTTTATTCGGGCATTAATTGAACAAGCTCAGCGCGATACTAACATCAAAGTTATTACTCCATGTGTGGCACTTAGCTGGGCTGAATTAGAGCTATTGCAAAAAAATAAGGCCATAACTCCATTTTCAGGTACCTGTGTAATTAGAGATAAGAATAACAATGCAATTTGGTTTTCAAAAAACATAATTCCGTTAGTACGTTATAAACGATTTGCCAGTGATAGTGAGAAATCTCCAGTGTTACGTCACATTGGGATTTATGGTTACCGTTACGCGGCATTGCAGCGTTTTAGCAGTTTACCTAGAGGAGATTACGAAGTCATCGAAGAGCTTGAACAACTGCGTTTTCTTGAAAACGGTATTTCTATTCGTTTGCACGAAGTAAATTATCATGGGCGAAGCGGAATGTCGGGCATTGATTCGCCAGAAGATATTAAGCGCGCTGAAGCCATAATTGCGCGCGAAGGTGAGATCGCATGATTTTATATATCGTTCGTCATGGTAACACTTTTGGTGATGATCAAGAGGGCGGCAAAAGGGTGTTTATGGCAGGCTGTAATCAAAATATACCATTAGTTGCTAGCGGTAGGGCACAAGCACGTGCATTTGCGCAATATCTTGAAAAAGTCGCTTCACACCCGACAGCAATATACGCAAGCCATTTGCTACGCACTTGGGAGTTTGCTTCTATTATTCGAGAATATTTTTTCAATCAGCATAAATTTGAAATTTCGTTGTATCGCGATGAACGTCTGCTTGAACTTGATTATGGAGATTGGGCAGGATTGACAACTGATGGTGAGCATAATGAAATAATCGCCAAATTTGGCCTAGATGCATGGCAAGCATGGCAACAACAACGTGTTTTTCATAATTTCCCTCCCCATAATTGGCGTATCACTGAAATTGAAGTAAAAAATAATATTATTGGTTTTACCAATGATATTATCGAACGATATAATGATAATGATGTAGTAATCGCTGTAGGTAGCCAAGGTAGTTTATATTATTTTAATGCTTTACTTGATGCACAGATGCAGAATTTACAAGTGACTGAACGTTTAAGAATTAAAACCGGAAATTTTTGTAAATTGGTTTATGATACCGGTTATTGGCGTCTTATTGAGTGGAATACCGCTGTTCACTAAGTTTTTTCTAGGCGCTCTGGCTTTTAAGTGCCAGGAGAGGTTATCCTTAGACTTATGACTGTAAGAACGGAGTTAGCTGCTCCTGCATTTCTTATCGCGATGCCGCAACTTGGAGATCCAAACTTCATGCGGGCGGTGGTCTTCATTGTTGACCATAACGACAATGGTTCAATGGGTTTGATGATTAATCGACCAACCGATTTAAAAGTAAGCGATTTATGTGCCAGTCAAGATATGCGCTGGGGAGATAGTGGTACTGGTTTGGTCTATCAAGGCGGCCCAGTGCAGACAGAACGAGCGTTTATTCTGCATGCCTCTGATCATAAAGGACCTGAAACCGAAGCAGTAATGGAAAATATTAATCTAAGCTATTCACTTGAATCGCTGCGTTTAATGGCTGAGCAACCACCGCAACAATATCGTATATTTTTAGGCTATGCCGGTTGGGGTCCTGGGCAACTTGCTGAAGAGTTAACTGCTGGAGCATGGTTGCTTGGGCAACCAAATGGACGATTGATTTTTAATACCCCAGTTGAAAGCGTTTGGGAGATTGCACTTAACGAAATGGGTATTGACCCTATGCAATTAATGCATAGTGGGGCAGTGCATTAATGTGTTTAAAAGATAGATTTATTGTCTCATTCTGGGAAAGATTATTTGGGAAAGATTATTTGCTTGACATGCAGTAACGATGCATACATCATATCTGCATGCAAGAAACATTAGTTCAAATACGTCATGTACCGCAATCAATTCATCGCACTTTAAAAGCACGAGCAGCTAAAAGAGGCTTAAGTCTATCTGATTATTTACTGCAACAGATTATTGCCATTGCCGAACGCCCAACAATAGAAAATTTAATTGAGCGGGTGCGAAGCCACGAAGTTATAAACGAACCAATTAATTCTGTAACAGCAGTGCGCAAAGAACGCGAAGGTCGCAAGTGATCGTTGTTGATACATCGGTTGTTATTGATTTTCTTCTGCAACTACCGCCTTTTGCTGTAAAAATAAATGACCGAATAATAAAAGAAGTTCCTTTAATTATGGCACCGCATTTGCTAGATGCTGAGGTTGGTCAGGTTCTTCGCCGTTTTGTGCGCCAAAACAAATTGTCGCATAAAAGAGCAATGTTAGCTTTTGCTGATTTACAAAATATGCCGATAATTCGATATGAACATTTACCTTTATTATCGCGCGCTTTTAAATATCGCGATAACGTTACTTTTTATGATGCTATTTATTTAGCATTAGCCGAGAGTATTAATGCACCTTTTCTTACTCGAGATAAAGCATTAGCAGCAATACCAGGATGTAAAGCTCGTGTTGAATTATTTGCATGAAATTGTTGAATTTTTAAGCAAATAATCCAAAGCTGAAAAAAGAATTTAATAAGCGCGTGAAATAATTTTCTCTTATAGGCACTCGTGATGGGTAATAAAAAAAGGGGACCTAAAAAAGCCCCTTATAATAAAAATAATTAATGAATAACTGAGCCACTTGCAAAAATCATAAGCAAGTCTATCCCTCTACTTTTTAAGCTTTATGGTTATATCAACAACGCAATGCAGCAAGCTTAAGTTAAATGCACCACGTGGCAATTTTTCCTTAACTCGTATCACCATTGAGCAGATCCCAAGGTACCGGCTCAGCTAGCTGGCCAAGATCGAGCCAACCGCGAAATAGTGTCAGTTACCGCTCTGCCAAAACGCTTTTTCTTTAAACGTCGATAAAAAAACAACTGCATTAAATTAAATGCCAATATCAAAATCAATATCTATGAAGTAATTGCATTAGGCGTATGGCGATAACAATGGTCGAGATTCCATTTGGTTACCCACTGATGAAATGCTCTCAACGCTTGATTTCAACGAGAAGAGCGGTTGTCCTCCTATATCGTTAAACACAAACTCTTACTAACGCAAAGAGAGGTAAAGGTTTCTACGGGTTGGCTCATTTGGTTCGAGAGCCTGACGTCCGATGCCAGTGCAGTGATCTAACGTGGAGGACAAGTGTTATCTGGACATCTTGTGTTTAGTGCTGGGTTTATTAAAACCATCTGATGAAGGAGGTTTACTGCTATTGCTACTGTTTTTGGCCAGTTGTTATTGAAGGTTTGTGATTATAGCTTCTTGCTTTGTAATTATAGCCTCTAGCTGCTTAATACGAGCTAGCGCCTGCTCAAATAAATACTCTAGTTCTTTAATGCGTTTATCGCGGGGGTATTCTTGTTTCTCTGGCGTTAGCATTAAAAGATGTTTGATCAAATTAATGAGTCCTTGGTGATCCTAAAAATGCTATTTTTGCATTGGATTGAACCAAAAAGTACTTTTATTTTGTTGGGGATGGGGGTGAGTAGTTACAAAAATTAAATGAAATTTGTTGCTAGCGGAGATGTAGTAGTTGATGCTATGCCGGGTTCAACATAAATGTGCGTATGCGGCCTTACGTACAAATATGACATTGTCGTCAGCAAATGTGACAAAAAATGCGTGGCTAAGATCACATAATGCTACTCAACCTATTGAAAATAGGTTGGTGTCAGCATGGCATATCTTTTGCTGAAGATCTCTTTGCTGGAGGGTCGCAAAAATGACAACCGCAAGCTATTCTGTTTCATCATCGACTGCTCCTGACTCGTGTATGGTCAGTTCATTAGAGACTTGGCCGCTTTATGATCTTTTATTATGGCTACACGAATCTCACCGAACTGCCATGGTAAGGGTCGGTTTTAGTTTAGATGCTGGTGTAATCTTTTTTAGAAACGGTCACCTTATACGTTGTGAATACAAAATGCTTAGAGGCGAAGAGGCACTCTGGTGTTTATTAGGGGTAAATGATGGTGATTTTTCTTTAATTCAGCGTGCAATTCCTGAAGTGAGCGCCAATATATGGCGACCCACGGCTGAGATATTACTGCAATATTTTCACTCAAATGGTCATAAACGGCAAATTGAGACTGCTTAGAGCAATTATTTTAAAGTATAAAAAGTTAAGAACGCAGTTCTTTAATTTCAGTAATTAAAGCTTCAATAGTTTTCTGTGCGTCACCAAAGACCATCATGGTATTAGATTTATAAAAAAGCTCGTTATCAATGCCTGCAAATCCGGGGCGCATCGAACGCTTTAATACCATTATTGAACGCGCACGCTCTGCATTTAAAATGGGCATGCCATAAATCGGACTATCTTTATTATTGCGTGCTGCAGGATTTACTACATCATTAGCACCGATGATTATGGCAACATCGGTGTTTACAAAATCGTCGTTAATCTGTTCCATGTCAAAGAGTAATTCATAATCAATCCCAGCTTCGGCAAGTAGCACATTCATGTGGCCTGGCATGCGACCAGCTACTGGATGAATTGCAAAACGAACGTTAGTACCTTTATGGCTCAGCAATTCAACCAGTTTTTTAACCGAATGCTGTGCTTGAGATACAGCCATACCATAACCAGGCACAATAATTACTCGCTCTGCTGCGTCAATAATAGTTGCCGCTTCTTCATTGCTGGTACTGCGATAACTTTTGTCAGCCATGCTAACTTCAGTATTTGCTGCTGGTTTACCAAAAGCGCCAAATAATACATTGGTGATAGAACGATTCATCGCTCGCGACATAACTATCGATAAAATAAATCCCGAAGCACCATCGAGAGCACCAGCAACAATAAGAATATTATTTTGCAGGGCAAAGCCGGTCGCCGCCGCTGCTAAACCAGCATAGGAATTTAATAAAGCGATAACCACGGGCATATCAGCAGCACCGATAGGCAATACCAGTAAAATACCAAATAAGGTGGCTAAGCCTACCATTACATAAAAAAGAGGAGATGCAGTAGGTACAATAATTACGTAAATGGCAATGCCAATAATGGTGAAGAACAATAATACATTAAAAATATTTTGACCACGATATATTAATGGGCGTCCAGGTAACCAGGTTTGTAGTTTAGCAAATGCGATTAAAGAGCCAGTAACCGTAAGACTGCCGAACATTACTTCAAAATCTAGTGTAACTAATTCAATGGTATGTAGTTGAGAGCCGTGTTCATAAAAGTGTGCGATACCAACTAAGGCGGCAGCTAAAGCGCCAAAAGCATGTGATAGTGCGGTTCGCTGTGGCATAGCGGTCATTGGTGTCCATACCGCTATAATAATGCCGAGCAGTGAACCTGCTAAACCGCCAATAATGATCCATTCGTAGGTGATAATTTGATGGTTTAGTAAGGTACCGGTAATGGCAAGCACCATACCAATCTCTGCCATATGCATGCCTCGTCGTGCTGTGCGTGGTGAGCCGAGGCTGCGTAAACCAAATATAAACAGTATAGAGGAAACAAAATAAGTAAGCCCAATGAGAGTTGTTTGTGTCATAAAGATACCTGCTACATTTTAGGCTTAGTACTACGAAACATTTTTAGCATACGCTCAGTAATTAAAAAGCCACCAACTACATTGGTCATAGCTGCTGCAACTGCGATAGTGCCGAGCACGGTAGCGATACGGCCATAATGACCACCAGCAACTAAAATTGCACCAACTACTGATATTGCTGAAACAGCGTTAGTAGCAGACATAAGTGGTGTGTGCAGTAGCGGTGGTACACGGTGAATAATGTGATAGCCAACGACTCCAGCTAGTACAAAAATATAAAGTTCCATGATTTGTAAGGCAGCTTCAGACATAAGGCACCTCATAGGGGTTTTAAACGTGAATTAACTATCGCGCCATCGCGAGTTATCAATGTACTGTTTATAATTGGATCGTCTAAGTTTATATTTAACTGTCCTTGTTGGTCGCAAAGATTTTGTACGAAATTAGCGATATTTTTAGCATAGAGTTGACTAGCATGGGTTGCCATAGATGAAGTTAAATTCAACGGACCGATTATTTGTACATCATCAATAAAAATAATTTCACCAGCTTTGGTTAATGCACAATTGCCACCTTGTTCAGCAGCAAGATCAACTATTATCGCACCAGGTTTCATCCCCTGCATCATTGCTTTAGTAAGTAGTATAGGAGCGCGTCTGCCAGGGATTAAGGCGGTAGTAATAATAACGTCAGCGTTGCGAACATATTGGGCTAGCGCTTCTTGCTGCTTAGCTAAGTGCTCGGCAGTTTGTTCTTTAGCATAACCGCTTTGATCCGAGAGATTGCTGGTATCAAGAGCCAAATCAATAAATTTACCGCCTACAGAATATACTTGTTCGCGCACTTCAGGACGAACATCATAAGCTTCAACTACTGCGCCTAATCGTTTTGCTGTGGCAATTGCTTGCAAGCCAGCTACTCCTGCACCCAAAACCAGTACCTTAGCGGCTTTTAAAGTACCTGCGGCAGTGATCATTAGGGGGAAAATACGCGGTGCGTTATTAGCTGCAAGCAATACCGCTTTATAGCCAGCCAGATTTGCCATTGATGAAAGCACATCCATCGATTGGGCACGAGTAATGCGTGGCAGCAACTCAAGGGCAAAAGTGGTCAGCTGGTACTCAGCAAGCTTGGCTACTGCAGTTGAGGCACCTAAAGGATCAAGCAGAGCAACAATAATTTGTTTTGCATGCATAAGATCTAAATCGGCCGCACCATTTGCTGGATTAGCACTCGGCCCTCTAACTTGTAACAAAATATCAGCGCTTGCTGCTTCTTGACGACTGACTAGTGTAGCCCCTGCTTGGGTGTAAAGTGTATCAGGATAACCTGCGATTTGTCCTGCCCCAGTTTCAATGAAAAATGAATGGCCGATTTTAAGCATTTGCTTTACGGTGTCTGGCACCATTGCGACACGTAATTCGCCGGGTGTTGATTCTTTGATGACCCCGATTTTCATGATACTCCTATGTTCCTAACAAAACAGGTTTTAAAATAAATTTTTTTTGAATATCCTTTGGCAATTTAATCAGTTACACATTGAAATGCGAGAGAAGTATTCATACGGTGATCGTCTACTTGCAAACAATTGTTAATTGTTCATTGCTCGTACAACATGGCTCTGGTACCACAAAGCTTGCTTAGTTGCAGCAATGTATTGTAACGTATTGTAACGTTATATTGGGGTTACGTGTGCGAATTAAAAAGCTTGAAATACATGGCTTTAAATCTTTTGCTGACCGAGTTGTGTTGTCTTTTGGCGATGGTATTACTGGGGTAGTAGGGCCCAATGGTTGTGGCAAATCAAATGTTGTAGATGCCATCCGTTGGTGTATGGGTGAGATGAGCGCCAAGCATTTACGCGGTCGGGCCATGCAAGATGTTATTTTTGCAGGTTCTGATTCGCGTGGACCGACCGGCATAGCAGAGGTTACGCTAACCTTTCATAATGATGGTAATGCTCCTCCACAATATGCGGTATTTAGTGAAATTGCGGTTACGCGGCGCTTACATCGTGATGGTTCTAGTGAGTATATTATAAATAAAGTGCCAGCACGCTTGCGCGATATTACCGATTTGTTCTTAGGCACCGGTGCAGGTACGCGGGCATATTCAATTATTGAGCAGGGTCGTATTGGCTTTGTGGTTTCAGCGCGTCCTGAAGATCGGCGTTCACTTATTGAAGAAGTTGCTAGTATTACCAAATTTAAAGCGCGCAAAAAAGCAGCCGAACGTCGCTTTGAGGCCACTGAACAAAACTTGCGTCGTGTCAATGATATTGTTAGCGAGCTTGAACGTCAGCTTGGTTCGTTGCGTCGTCAAGCCCGAAAAGCTGAGCGTTATAAAGAGTTACGTGAAGAGCTGCGTGATCTTGAATTACATGGTGCTAGTTTAGAATATCTCAATCTGGGAGTGTTAGAGAAAGTTCAAGAGGCACAACGAGTGCAACTTGAAAGCACTATTGAAGATTTAAATGCGGCTTTTGCAAATTCTGAAGCTGGGTTAGAAATAGAGCGCTTGCGTCTTACTGAAGAAGAGCGAGTATTGATGGCCTCGCAGCAAACTACCGCAGAGATGGATGCGCGTATTGCAGCGCTTGAGCGTGATTTGTCACATTGGAAATCGCGTTTTTTTGAAACCAAAGAGAGGATACAGACCGCGTGTCGCGATTTAGAAGAAGCGCGAGTGCGCCTTACTTATACTGATAGTGAACGTGTTGAAGCACAGCAAGCTACGGTTACTTATGAACAAGAAGCGAATAAAAGTCGTGAGCTGATTAACGCGGCAGCCAGTGCTTTAATAAAAATGCAGACGGAGCTTAGTGCTCTTGATGTTGAACTTGATATGCATCGCAAAGACGCTTTAGAGCATGTACATGGTGCTGCTCAAGGTCGAGCGCATGCTAAGAATTTAGAGCGCCAACGTGTTGATGTGCAAACCCGACTTGAAAACGCAAGCTCTGAACAACAAGATTTACAACTTAGACGAGCTGAAACACAACGGCGCTGTGAAGTTTTAGCGCAACAATTTGAGCAACTACAAACCGACTTGACGAATTACCATGAGCAAATTGCAGGTTTGCGTGAGCAATTAAATATAACTAATGCTGAAACTGACCATTTTGAAGCACTCTTACAAAACTTACGAGACCAGTTAGGCGCTAAACGTTCTCGTCTTGAGTCTTTGCAAGAAATTGCTCGTCGTTTTGAAGGATACTCTGATGGTGTACGCAGCATTTTTGGGGCGTGTGATGAACATGGGACACCGCAAGAAGGTGGTACTCCGGTTGTTGCGGGCATACGCGCCCTAGTTAGTGATGTACTCAATGTAACTTCAGAGTATGAGCGCGCGATTGAGGCTGCATTGGGTAATCGTGTACAGTATCTTATTGTAGATAGTATTGATGATGGAGCCGCAGCGATAGCCTTTTTGCAACAAACCTCTAGCGGTCAAAGCGGTTTTATTCCAATAGCGCCAAGACAAAGAGAGCGCTGGTCAGCCATGGCAGTACCTGAAGGTGTGCTTGGTGTGGCTCGTTCTTTTGTCTCTCCAGATGAAGGTTATGAGCAAGTTGCTGACTATCTGCTAAGTGAAGTGTTAATTGTTGATAATATTGATATCGCTCGTCGTCTTTTTGCAGCAGGAGTTAGTGATGAAAGAGTAGCCAATAAAATATTAGTTACTATTAGTGGTGAAGTTATTGATATAGGTGGGGTTATTACCGGTGGCTCGGTTGAAGGTGCTGGATTGCTGCAAAAACGCCGTGAGATCCGTGAACTTGCACAAGAAGTTGAGCAGCTCACCCAAGTTTATCAAACACGCAAAGCCGAACAAGAAGATCTTGAAACCCAACGTTTGCAACTCGAAATTGATGTGCAACAACTTGATAAAGATATTCACGAGGGCGAGCTTGAGCGTGTACAAATTGTAAAAGACAAACAAGCGGCTGAAAAAGAACACAACACTATAAATGAGAGACTCGAAGTATTAGCTTATGAGTTAACCCAACGATGTGAAGAGCTTGCCGAGATTGATACTGAAGAGCGAACAGTGTTGGCGCAAGCGGTGAGCGCCGAAGCAGGGCGTGAGCAAAGTGAAGCTCAGTTAGCTTTTCTTAGTGAACAACGCCGTACTCTGGCGTTAAAAATTGATAGCCAAAGTGAAGAACTTACTGAAGCTAAAGTACAATTGGCAGCTCATGAAGAAAAGCTAGCTGCAGCCAAAGCCACAGTACAAAGGCTTGCAACGACACATAAAGAATTAGCCAATCGTATCGAGCGTGATGATGTGACTATGGGCGAGGGTGAGGTAGCGGCGGCTGAATTAGAGCAAAAAATTACACAAGGTAGCGAGCAATTGTCAGATTTGGTCAGTCAAACTCAAATGCTGCATACCCAACTTAATGAAGCGCGTGGCCGCTATGAAACCGAACGTGCTGGCATAGGTGATGTAGAACAGAAGATGCGTAGTCAGCGCAACGAACTCGATTCTATGCGTGAAAAGCTATTGAATACACGTATGGAAATCCAACGTTTAAACCTTGAGCGTCAGCGTTTAATTGACCAAGTAGCCGAACGTTATGATGTTGTTTTAGCCACTATTATTACTGATTACCATCTGCGATCATTGCCAGGTACACATGCAGATTCGCGTAGAGGTGAACTTGATCGCGCCATTCGTGCTATGGGACCGATTAATTTAACGGCAATTGAAGAATGCGCCGAGATTGAAGGTCGACATACGTTTTTAGTGCAACAACGCGATGACTTACAATCAGCCCTTGATTCACTTAAACGTGCAATTACTCGAATTAATCGCCAAAGTCGCGAGCGATTTCGTGCCGCCTTTGATGCAGTTAACGAGATGTTTCAACAAGTATTTCCAAGACTTTTCCGTGGTGGTGAAGCACGTCTTGAATTAGTTGAAAACGGTGATGTTCTTGAAGCTGGTGTTGATATTATTGCGCAACCTCCAGGCAAAAAACTGCAAAATGTTGGTCTCTTATCTGGTGGTGAAAAGGCGCTTACCGCTACTGCTTTAGTATTTTCAATATTTTTAATCAAGCCCAGCCCATTTTGCGTGCTTGACGAAGTTGATGCGCCACTTGATGAAGCTAACGTGGGTCGTTTTAATCAAATGCTGCAAGAAATATCAAAACTGTCGCAGTTTATTGTCATTACCCATAATAAATTGACGATGAGTGAAGCAGACCGCCTCTATGGCATCACCATGGAAGAGCCAGGTATGAGTAAAGTAGTTTCGGTTGATCTCAGTCAGCAAAATGGTGAAGTAGCAGCTTAAGAATAAAATGGCTTATCATTCGCCGTTAAAATTTACGGTTTGGTTAGCTCGTTAAGCAAGTTAGATATTACTTCGAATATTTGTTTGGAATCGTGTTCTGAAAGTTTGCCGCTCGTGCGTAAAGCAATATTTACAATATTTACAATATTTACGGTGTCAAACGTTAAAAAAAGTGTCGCAAAATGCGACACACTACATATTTTAAGACATTCATCAACATAAAATCAGCTAGTTATAGTTGGCATCAGA
>JAFGEK010000050.1 GCA_016931625.1 Deltaproteobacteria bacterium
CTTGCAGTCGAAATGACATTCTTTGTTTCGCCCAGACTTTTTGAGAAGTTACCATAAAACGAGCTAACTGGTGTAATAGCTTAGAAAATATAAAAAGCGCCAACACGACCTTCTAAAATAACATAAGATTCGCCATCAACACGCTGGGGTATCACGCCAGCTTCAGCAAAAACGCCGATACCAGCTAAAGAAGCTCCAACACCAAGAGCGCCGCCATATTCAATTGAACGTGGGCCTTCAAGAAGATTACCAACACCAAGAATTAAACGGCCATAAACAGGTAGTAGCGGTGGACTAACCACTAGCATTGGACGCAGGCGCATATTGGTATCGGAGTTATCTTGGGGCATATCCATAACTACGCCTAATTCAGCGCGTAACATTTGACCTATGGATAATCCAGGGGCGATCATAATATTAACGGGTCCCCATTTATCATCAACGCTTGGCGAAACTTGCGCACCGCGTCCAAGAGAAGCTTCAACAATAACGCCGGCTTTCGAGATTGCCGGAGCAAAAGCAATAGCAATAATACAAGCAAAAGCCCAAGTTAGCTTGGTCATAGATACATCTCCTTAAATTTGAAAACAGCAATTAAATAGACGACAACCCCTTTGATATTGTTCAAAGTTTAACAAGATGGAGGATGCCCTTAAGTTGATTATGAGTCAAAAAGTAGTAACGATTTTTTAATCTCAAAATCCAAAAGCCTATTAATTAACTATAGTTAACGTCAACGCTTGCCGATAATTGTCATCGTGTGCTAGCCCACATTTTTGATAATACATAAATTTAGATTTATTTAAGCAAATACTTATGCACGCGAGGTAGAGCATGTCTGGTCATAGTAAATGGGCAACAATTAAACGTAAAAAAGGTGCAATTGACGCTCAGCGTGGCAAGCTTTTCACTAAGCTAGTACGCGAAATAACTACTGCCGCTAGTATTGGTGGTGGCGATCTTGCTGGAAATCCTCGCCTGCGTACAGCGATTGCTGCAGCCAAAACTCAGAGTATGCCCGCTGATAAAATTGACCGTGCTATCAAAAAAGGCACCGGCGAACTTGAAGGCGAAAAGATTGAAGAAGTCACCTACGAAGGTTACGGACCAGGTGGTATTGCGATTTTAATTGAAACCCAGACTGATAATCGCAATCGCACCACTAGTGAAGTACGTATGGTGCTTTCAAAAAATAATGGCAATCTTGGTGCAACAAATTCAGTCGCTTATATGTTTCATAAACGTGGGATCATTCATTTTGATGCCAATGTTTATAGTGAAGATACAATTATGGAAGTGGCACTCGAAGCAGGCGCCGAGGATATACAACAGGATGGTGAAAGCGTTATAGTAACTACCGATATAAAGAGTTTTGCTGATGTATTAGATCTGTTTGATAAGAAAGAAATGAAGTACCAAAACGCTGAGATGTCGATGATCCCTGAGACCACAGTGAAAGTAAGTGGCGATGCGGCTGTAAAGATTGTGCGTTTGATTGAGCGACTTGAAGAATGCGATGACGTGCAAAAAGTATATGCGAATTTTGACATTGATTATGCTGAACTTGAACGCATAGCATTGTTATAATATTTTAACAAAGCGAGTTAGCGAATGCGTGTTCTCGGCATTGACCCAGGTTCACACAAAACCGGATGGGGGGTAATACAATCCGAGGGCGGGCGACATAAAGTTTTAACCTATGGAGTTATTTGTACCAAAGCAGACACTACTGCTACTCGTTTGTGTGATATAGCTAATGGTATTGATGAAGTAGTGCATACAAATAAACCTGAAGCTATAGCTATCGAAACTATCTTTCACGCAAAAAATGCTAAGAGTGCTTTGATATTAGGACAATCACGAGGCGTAGCTTTATTATGCGCTGCCCGAGCTGGGGTTGCGATTTTCGAATATACCGCAGGCCAAATAAAGCAGGCTGTTACTGGGCATGGACGAGCAGAAAAAGAGCAAGTGCAAAAAATGGTGCAATTTATACTGGGTATAAATAGACCGATGGTGCTTGATACTAGCGATGCATTGGCTGCGGCGATTTGTCATGCACAAATGCGGGTGACTGAACAATCGACTTTTTTAGCAGAACTTGCAGCATCACGACGTATAAGTAAGCAACGACTAAAAAGATACAGTAACCATATGGATGACATCTAATGATTGCAAGTTTGCGCGGTATATTGATTTCTAAAAATGCCAGCAGCGCTGTAATTGAGTGTGGCGGGGTTGGCTATTTTGTAGCAATGTCATTAACTTCGCTAGCTAAAATAGGTAGCGAAGGTAGCGAAGTCAAAGTGTTAGTGCATACACAATTATCGCAAGATGCCTTGCGGTTATTTGGTTTTTACGATGCCAAGGAGCGGCAGATTTTTGAAGTACTTATTAGTATAAATGGTGTTGGCCCCAAGTTGGCTTTAGCGCTGCTTTCAAGCCTTAGTCCTGATGAGTTATGCAGTATTGTTAGTCGTGGTGACCGTTTAGCACTAACTCATGTGCCTGGGGTTGGGGCAAAGAAAGCAGATAGATTATTGCTTGAACTTAAAGGTAAATTACCTGAACCAGTGGCGATGCTCCCAAGCGGTAACTCAACTTTACATATTGATGTACAAAGTGCCTTAATTAATTTAGGTTTTGCTCCAAATATTGCTGATAAAGCGGCACGTCAGGCTTTGGCGGAAAATCCTGATGAAGTTGAAATAGCTACTTTAGTGCGAGCAGCACTGCGTGGAACACGGGGTTAATTGATGTCGCAGAGCAATAAAGAGTGTATGCCAGAACGTATGATCACTGCTACTGCATTACCTGGTGAAGCGCGGCATGAGTTATCATTGCGACCGCGTACTTTTAATGAAATCATCGGGCAATCAGAATTGGTAGATAATTTAAAAGTATTTGTGAAAGCCGCACGTGAACGCGGTGAGGCATTAGATCATTTACTGCTTTGTGGCCCACCGGGTTTAGGGAAAACTACTCTTGCACATTTAATAGCTAATGAATTAGGGGCAGAATTACATTTAAGCAGCGGTCCAGCGATTGAGCGTAAAGATTTGGCCGGTATTTTATCACAATTAAAAGAACGTGATGTTTTGTTTATTGATGAGATCCATCGTTTAAGTCCCGTGGTTGAAGAAAATCTCTACCCCGCCATGGAAGATTTTAGTTTTGATTTAGTGCTTGGCGGTGGCCCGCATGCTCGTACTATTCAAATGCCTTTGCCTCAGTTTACTTTAATCGGTGCAACAACACGTACGGGTTTACTTACGGGGCCAATGCGTGATCGTTTTGGGTTTACTGGAAGGCTTAAGTATTACAACGCTGTTGAGCTTGAGCAAGTTGTGCTACGTTCGGCAGGCTTACTATCTATTAAGTGTAATACAGGTGGTGCGCGCGAAATTGCACGACGTTCACGAGGTACACCGCGTATTGCTAATAGATTGCTGCGGCGCGTACGTGATTTCGCCGAAGTTGATGGCAGTGGGATCATTGATTTAGAAATCGCTAAACATGCCACTTCTCGACTTGGCGTTGATGAACATGGTTTTGACGAGATGGATCGACACCTACTTGAAGCAATAGTAGTTAAATTTGATGGGGGTCCGGTTGGTTTAGATACATTAGGAGCCGCACTGGGCGAAGAAGCTGATACTATTGAATCAGTATACGAACCATTTTTGTTGCAAGAAGGTTATTTAAAGCGCACTCCGCGTGGCAGAATGGCTACGCTAAATACTTATGAATTTTTGGGGAGATCAATGCCGAAAAGTAATTTGCAAGATTAATTTGTTTAGGGTTATGGTTGTTTACAACAACGAAAGCCTGCATAGAGAGTTGACCAAGTAGCATTAAAAGAACAATTTACACGAGCAGAAGCTGAAGCACAGTTAAAAGCGCCACCACGAATTTCATAACCTCGGTTAAGAAGGTCGTTTGTTGAAGTAACTATTTCCCACACATTGCCATTTATATCTAATGTGCCATAATCATTGGTGCAGTCAGAGAATTGAGCAGTCGGTACTTCATGGAAAATTTCAATGTTATATTTATAGTAGTAGGTATATCCACAATTCGTTGTGGTGTCACATGGACTTATGCTTCGTTGTACACAAAAATCATCACAGAAAGTGTCAACACAATTGCAAGTTTCGCGATTAAATATATTACCGTAAACATAGTTGTTTTGTTGTGACCCAGTACATGCGGCAAACCATTCTTCTTTGCTACATAAATGTTTACCAGCAGCTTGGCAGGCATCTTTAAATTCATTGAAATGAGTGGTTGTCATTTCATCAACCATCCAGGGTAAAACCCCAGGTTGACTTATTGCAATTGAGTTATTGATACCTTGATCACTTTCTGTAGCGTCAGCGCGTGAGGCTTCATATTTATCGATGCAAAATGCTGAACCAATAGCAACCATATCATTGGGGCAAAGAGATTGTATTTTGGTTTCGCAGCCATCATCTGGTAAGCCATTGTCATCACGCCAGCCAGCGTAGCATTGATATGAACATTTGCCTTCATTACAAATTGGTGAGGCATAGGGTAGAGATGGGCATACATTACCAACACTGCCACAATTTAAGACATCACTATTAAGGTCAGTATCTTCATCAATAAGCCCGTCACAATCATTATCTATATGATCTGCTACTTCATCGCCAGACGGGGAACATGTGTATTCACAACCATCGCTAGTGCTGTTGTTGAGGTTATAAAAGCCAGCATCGCAGTGCTCCATTGTGCAGATGCCATGAATACAAGAAGATTGTGCATTGATAAAAACACAAATCGTGCAAGCATTAGGCATAGTACAACGGTAATTGTCACAAATATAAGCTGCACCAAATGATATATCACAGTCACTATCTTTATTGCATTGAATGATGCATTCACCTTTAGGGCTACAAATTTTCGGCGATTTGCAATCAAGATCGCTGTTGCATTTTTCATCGACAAGACAGCTCGTATTTTTTAAAGATATTAGCAATATTAAGCAGCGATAAAGAAAGAGTGAACGTGTCATTTTTTACCTGCTTCATGTTATGTGAAGTCGCTAAAAGTAAGAATAGTCCCAGCTTCACCTTCAATACAGCGATTTTGAAAAGTTTCTTTGATACGAGAGATAGCGTGTTCACCAGTACAATGACAAGGTACAATTATATCAGGAGAGAGTTCTTTCAGTGCATCAATAGTGTAATTTAACCTATGTTCACTTGCACTGTTTAAGTGAAATCCACCTAATACGCAATGCACGCGTTTTTCACCACTAATATCTTGTGCGTGTATTATAGTATTTATAATACCAGCATGACTGCAACCGACAATTATAACTAAGCCGTTTTTAGTGTTAAACCATAATGCTATTTCATCAATAATGTCATCTGGCTGTTTTCCGTAAGCATCTTTATAAAAAGGGCCTCCAACATCTTCAATTTGATTTTGTCGTGGTATCGGTCCTGAAATGACTAAGCCATCTACAAGCCTAATAGGTGAAGTAACTTCATGTAAATTTAATTTTGAAACTTTATTAAGGGCTAACTTTGATTTTTCAGAAATTGCTATAGATTTCGCAACGCCGTCTCTAATTGAATAGCGCGGTATTGTTGCTAAAGGATGAAGATAAATATGTGCATTTGGGGATTGTTCGTAGATTATTGGGAGACCGCCAGTATGGTCATAATGCCCATGACTGATAATGACACTATTTACACGAGTTAGATTAGTATTTAAAGTGATCGTATTTAAATTAAAAGCTTCTCCTTGGCCGGTATCGAATAGTAAATAATGATTTGGTGTCTCAAGTAATACAGCGAAACCATGTTCAAAATGCAGTCCACTTTTGGCTTTGTTGTCTACTAAAATTGTTAATTTAGCTGTTGTTGCTAAAGAGTTCATGTTTTGCCTTAAATAGCATTTTTAGCAATAAATTTTGCCGTTGCTTTAGCCATAACTTTATTGTCTTGAACTATTTGAGCACTAACATAATACAATGGATGTACTGGCTTTTCATCAATAGTACCACTAACTGCCACAAAACGGTCAGGGTTTACTGGTGCATGAAATTTCACCGTGAGTTCTGCAGTGACTGCGACAACCCCAATTGAAAACAGCACATTAGTCATTGCTGCATCAAGCAATGCTGATACCATACCACCATGCAACGTTTTCGGGTAGCTTTGCAAGATATCATGGCAAGGGAACATAGCTAATACCGAGCCGTCTGGTTGCACTTTAAATCGTAGCTTTAAGCCCATATTGCTTGACGAGCTACACATAATACAATTGGGATGCTCGAAAGTAGCAATAGACATCAGTGTAGCTTGTCGTTCAGTTATATTAATATCTAGATCTGGTGAATTATTTTGCAAAGTTACATCCATTATTGTCTCCGTGCTTCTGTCTTTGCTTCGTAAACTTCAAGTAAAACATCGACTATCGCATCATGTTGAAGCTCATAGACATATTTGACATTATCAATAAAAAGAGTAGGTGTGGCATCGACTTTATTACGTAGGCCTTCTTGTTTTGAGGTGATCAGAGATTGTCTTGTTTGGGGATCTGCTAAATATTTTTCGAAAATCGTTTTATCCAGGCCTTCTTCAGATGCCCAACTAGATAACTGAGCAGGGCAAAATTGCTCATAGCGGTCATATAGTTTAATAGTGAATGGCCAAAATCTATTTAAACGAGCCGCACTTACCATGGCTAAGCCACCTTCAGTTGCGCCAGGATGGCTTTTGATTGGAAAAGGACGAAAATATAATCTAGCTTTGCCAAATAGAACCCCATTGCTAATTTTATGATATAGGGAAGTGATGACAACCTTACAGAATGGACATCGTGCACATGCATAGACAACCACAGTTACTGGGGCACTTTTATCACCAGCAAGTGTATTTTCATTAAGAGTAATAACTGCTGGTTTAATTGCAGGAAGCACACTTTGAGCACGTTTGTTAAATGCCATTTTTATTTCTTGTTGGGTTTTGCCAGCAGCAATATGACGGCAAAGATCATCAGCAACGCGTATTACACCGCGATTAGGTTTTTGATGCGCTAGGCAACTTTCAAAGGTTTCATCGCAACCAGCATAAGGATGTAGTTTTAAAAAAATTTCGTTTTGTATTTGTTTTTGTGTAGGAGTCAGAGCATTGCAATGTTTGGTTTGTGCGACCGCGTTATTGTTGCAGAGTAAAGAAATAAATACCAACACAAACAAATAGTTAGAACGACTATTGGCAGGAATAGCCATAGGTTAAGTCCTTTGTTGCTTTAGTCGAAAAATAATTCCATCAATACTGAATATATATTTATTAAAAAAGATAATATAGATGCCGAGTATTAGCCAGAATGAGTCGCGAACTATAGTACGCCAAGATATGGGATCTTCATTAGCTCCCTGAGAGGCGAAACAACCACATGCCATATGTAACCCTTTGTGTAACGCTAGGACCACTGCCAAAATAAAAACCAGCATCATTGCGCAAATCAATAAAGATGCCGCTCGTATACGAAAACCGAGAAGTAACATTAGGCCAGCAGTAAGCTCTACCCATGGCAAAATAATGGCCATTAAGTTTACTAACTCAAGAGGTAATATTTGATAAGTAGCCACATCGAGAGCAAAAGCATCTGGGTGTAATATTTTATGATAACAAGCAAAAAGGAAAATTAAGGCTAAATATACACGAGCAATAAAGACAAAATAAGCATGCCCTTGCCAATAGAAAAACTTATTCATTGGTGGCTCCGCCAAGCTTTTTAGCTATCATTGCTTTTGCGCCACCTTTGATATAACTAACATTTTTTATACCATTACCAGCTAATTCACGAGCAAGTTGTTCACCCGAATCGGGGTCGCTGCCGTCACCAAAAACTAAAATTTCGCGTGCACCTGAAGCAGCAATGCTATCAATTATTTCAGAGGCAACAGGAGTAAGATAATCGTATGGTATATGTATTGCCTTATCTAATTTGAATTTATCACGGTCGTTTATTTGACGTGCATCGATTACTATTACATGGTCATCATATATTAAGGCTGTACCTGCAGTAACTGCATCTACTTCACCAGTAGTTACTGGGCAAGGTACTAATATTTGATATTCTTGCTTTTGAATAAAAGGGATCCCGTCACTTCTTAAAAGGTTAGTTATGCAGGCAATTAATGTGCAAATGAATATAATTATAGCAGCGTCACGAAATACTATACGCCATGGCGTAATTACTTGTTGTGTCGATAGTAAAAAAATATATTTTTTTATTCTATACACGATGAACTCCTTTGCATCGCTTCATCTTGCCGCAGTAAATCTTGAATACGTTCATCGAAATCGGGTGAGGTTTCTTGGTGAGGTAGCGGAATATGCTTTTCGGGAGTGACTGATTTAGGAAGCCACGGATCGAATGATAAATTGTAAACGAATTTTAATAAAATACGATGATCATTATAGTCATAAATTGAAAGCGTACTATTACGTACTGCATATTCATAGGTTAAGCCGATTTTTGAGTTTAAAAAAGTTGGGCTGTAACCACTAGCTGATAGTTTAAGTAGGGCATCACGTCTAATCTTGGTAGTTTTAGTGGTAAAATATTCCACTGAATGCGGATAATTATCAATACTTGCTAAAATTCCTGTACGTAAATGCCAATCAGGTGCAAGTTTAATGTCATTAGATATAAGGGCTGATGCTCCTTGAATATTGTATGCCTTATGGTTAGCGCTGTGCCACCTACCGGCTAGTGCGCCAAGTAAGTGTAATTTTTGATTGATACGATGACTAACACCTATGCCGCCATCTACTTCTGTGCGACTTTTTGCAATTTCGCGAAAGGCTCGGCGACCAATACCAGCAAAAAATGAAACATTAGATGGTAAAGAAATATCAAGCTCTGCTCGATGGGTATTATAAAACCAAAGTGGTCCTTTGCTATAGTTATCGCCGCCGCGTAGCAATAAGGCGTTAAAATGATAAGCTAAAAGAGTAGTTGCTTTGTCGAATAGTAAAATACCAGGGCGAGCACCAATTTCAAGGTAACTTAAATCTTGAAATTGCTTTTCATTGTAGGCTTGCATTGTTGCTTCAATTTCAAAGCTCGGGCGTATAAAATAATTAGTAGGCCAAACAAAGCGCCACCATGTTTTCATTTGCTCAATGATACTAGCTTTGGCTATATCAGTTTGTGTGGTATCAGTAAGAGATTGAGCGTTTGCATTATTTGACCATCCAGTAGCTAATTCAAGCTTGCCAGTAAAAGCAGGAACATAATTTTGGTCTATATCAGTTAATAGTTGCATTAATGCTTGATGATCTTCAGTATAAATGTATGGTAATGTTTTTGCGGTATTGAGATGTTCTAGTGCTATAGAATTATTGTTATTATATTTGTCGATCATGGCCAATAGAATTTCTTTGCGAGTTTGTGATGCTGATAATTTATGGCATTGTGTGATCGCTATTGTTTGTTGCGCGTCGTCTAAGGCTCCTTGATTAATTTGAATAAAGGCTATCCACAAAAAGGATTCGCAGTCACCAGGATTTTGAGCGTTGATGTCTTTAAGAGTACGCAAAGACCAAAAGTCATTACCATCAAGTAGGTATGCACGAGCTAACAACCATTTTAAGGTTAGATTAGTTTTATCGATAACAAGATGGGTTTTTAAAAAGGTAATGGATTCTTTTAAATTGCCTCGTTCAATAAGAGTAATGGCGTTTTGTTCAATATTCGCATGGTTGATTGTTTTATTTGCCGCAGAGGGATTTTCCTCTGCGGTAGTATTTGCCGCCGTGAAAGTTATCAATAATATTATAAGTATAATGCAGGACCTCACTATTACTTCTCACGTGGATATGGCCAAGCAACAATACCGCCTTCCATAACTTTTACATTGGTCCAGCCTCTGCCTATTAATGCTCGTGCCGCCTCATAACCGCGCAGTGAAATTTTGCAGTAGCAAATAATTTCTGCGCTCTTGTCTTCTGGCAATTCATTTAAGCGACCACGTAATGCTCCAAGTGGTATTAAATGTTCTCCAATCCCTAAACGCATTTGTTCGTATTCATCTGGAGAGCGAATATCTAGGATGAAGGGTTTTTCACCAGCATCAAGTTTTTGTTTAAGGGCAACGGCAGAAATACCAAACAAACGGCCTTTTAATTTATTTTCAATTATATGGGCACTGGCGATGCTATGATCAATAGCCAATGAAAATGGTGGAGCATATGGTAAATCTGCATTTACCATATCTGTAACCGTTAATTGCCCTTTAATCGCGGTAGCCCAAATTGCGAGTTGCTTACTGACATCACCTGGTCCAACACATTGCGCACCTAAAATTTTACCATCGCTACGATAAACGACTAATTTAGTAACTAATAATTTTCCTTGCATAAAACCTGGCTTATCCGGGCTAGCATTAATTACGGTTTCAATATCGTTTAACCCTGCAATAAGTGCTGCCTTTTCAGACATGCCGGTAGCGCCAGCAGCATAATCAAATATTTTACAAATTCCAGTTTGAATCGTACCTGGGAAGATTACGGTATTTCCAATAGCCGCATTTTCACCGGCAACACGCCCTTGTAAATTAGCCAAATCTCCATATGGTGCATGAATAGTTGATTTGGTTATAATTTGTTGGGTTTCGATACAATCACCGGCGGCGTAGATATTGGGATCTGAAGTTTGCATATATTGGTTGACTGCAATACCACCAAATTTGCCGATCTGCAGTCCAGCAACAGATGCTAGGGTAGAATTTGGAGTAACTCCAATAGCGATTACTGCTAACTCGCATTCAAGCTCGGTACCATTTTGAAGTTTTACGCCTACTAGTTTACCATTTTCACCTAAGAGTGCAGCAATACCGTTATCGGTGATAACATTAGCTCCTTTGCTGCGAATGTGGTTTTCAACAATTTTTGCCATTTCCCAATCAAGAAAAGTTAATAATTGGGGAAGCAATTCAACAACTGTGATTTCTAAACCAGCCAGATGTAATGCTTCGCAAGTTTCAATACCAATTAAACCACCACCAATAATAACCGCTTTTTTTATTTTTTTCTCATCACGAACTTTTCTAAGTGTATCAGCGTCTTGCAATGATTGTAATGTAGTAACCCCTTCTAAATTTATACCTGGAATGGGTGGCACTTTAGCGGTTGCGCCGGTTGCAAGAATAAGTTTGTCATAAGAATGTTCATGAGTTTGCTGAGTTTTTAAATCGCGTGCGGTAACTGTTTTTTTATTACGATCTATAGCTATTACTTCTGTTTCAGCTTTTACATTTATACCCTTTGCTTTTAGAAAAAAGGTTGGGTCACGTACAACACCAGTGGGCGTGCACAATAATAAATTGCGATCATCAAATAGACCACCAACATAATATGGATATCCACAAGAAGCCATCGAAAGGTCAGGGGATTTTTGCAGAATGGTAATTTCGGCATACTCATCAAGACGTCGCGCTCTTGCTGCAGCTTTAGGGCCAGCCGCTGAACCACCAACAACAATGATACGTTGTTTGGGCATGGAATTATCAGTGTTTATATTGCTGTCATTCATTGTATGCTGTCTCCTTTAGTAAGCTATAGAAGGTTTAAGGCTTTGATGAGACTTCAATTTTTTTTAAATTGCGGGTTAATAATAATTCAAATTTCTTTGCTGGTATCATGCCAAGAAAAATATTTTTGCCGACAATAAAACTTGGTGTACCTTCAAGTTTTTTTGCAAGAGCATCATTAATATCATTATTTATTCGTTGTGCGGTTTTTTGCTGTTCAAGACATTTTTTAAATTCTGTACGATTTAAGCCTAAACGTAGAGCTAAAATTACCGGATCAATATCTTTTGCTTTTAATTTTTCTTGGGTGGAAAATAGGACATCATTCATTTCCCAAAAATATCCTTGCAATGCAGCACATTCTGCAGCTTTTGCAAAATAACACGCGTATTCGTGAAACGGTTCAGTAATTTCTGGATTACAAGCCATGTCAAGTGGAAGATGTCGATGTACAAGTCGTATTAACTCAGGATGAGCAGCAGCACGAATACGAATTTCTTTATGAGCGGCACGACAATGAGGACATTGATAATCTGAGAATTCGACTATTTCAATTTGGGGATTTTTTGCTCCTATCCAATGATGCCCATTGCTATCAACACCGTTTGCAAGTTTGGGTAAATCTGACCATCCTGTTGTTTGCCAGTAACGTGGTATAAAAATCTGCATTATAATTATTGTAAATAAGATGATCAACCCAAATGAGGTTGTGAGTAATGGCTTTGCAATGATGGTTTTTATGTCAATGATAAATTGCTGTATGAATGATTTAAAGGTGCGTCTTTTTAGTAAAAAGATTATTATAAATAGGCCTAGATTAATTGTATAAGAAACCATGCAAAAAGGGCAAACCGCATCTATACGTGTTTGCGCAATGTAGGCTAAGATTGCTGAGGTACATATTGAAAAAAAGGTTAAAAGAGATAAGAAACCCATAGGCCATAGGTGATGAAGCCTTTTATTAATCATAGCCCAGAGAGCTAAGCTACCCATTATAATGTAGCCAACAATTCCCCATACTGAGATTGGTAATCCGGCAAATATCGAATATGGTGAAATGGCTACTGTTTCACAATTGACTCCTTCACTAATGGCGCAGATAGAATGAAAATTAGGATCGGTGTGTATAAAAACATGAATACGAGTTAGCTCAATCGATACTAAAACACCGAGTGCGCATAAGCCTACAAACAACAGTAGTAAGCGACGTGATAAAAGCATGCCGTTAAAATTAATGATGTTTTGTCGATGGTTCAAGAAATTCTTTTGCATCTAGGTGCACTCCGTCTTGCTATGCTCCTTGCGATATTTTTTTATTTGTTACATGGCGATTTATCACAGCGATAATCTCGACCACAACATGGTTTAGTGTTGCCACATTGATTTACCTGGCTACTTCGACCTTTGATGCTAAAATTTGTGTGCCCTGCAATAATACGTTTTATCTCTCCTTTGCAATTAGGGCAGATTAACAATGGGGTGTCATTGATTGATTGCTTAATTTCAATCACACCACATTGTTTGCAGTCATAGGCATATGTTGGCATAGATAAACCTTAATGGTCACAAGCATTAGTGCCGGTAGCTAATTTATTTTCAAGAAATTGTTGAACAATAATTTCAGGTGCTTGGTTGACAGCACCAACTATTACTTTAATACCATTTTGATCAAACAAACTTTGAGCGCGCGAACCCATCCCGCCTGCAATAATTATATTAGCTCCTTGCTCATGCAACCATTTTGGAAAGGCACCTGGCTCATGGGGTGGCGTTGTAAGTACTCGTTTATTGCTTATGGTTTTGCCATCATCGCTAATTTCGAAAAGAAAAAATTCTTCACAATGACCGAAGTGAGTGGAGAGTAACCCGTTAGTTACTGGGATAGCAATTTTCATATCTTTTCTGTCCTTGTTGATAGTTAATGAGTTATTAATTGAAATTAATTTTGATTCGAGAAGTTTGTGTACAATACGACCAAAAGCCTTAGCTGTTTCTGAATGTGGATAAGCTTGAACTATTGGAGTGCCGTTATCACCAGCAGAGACAACATTCGGCTCGATAGGAATAGCACCTAGGTAGTTAACTTTCATTTCTTCGGCCATCGTCTGGCCGCCGCCTTGCCCAAATATATTGATTATGTTATGGCAATGAGGGCAGCAAAGTCCGCTCATGTTTTCGACAACACCAATTACCGGTAATTCAACTTGCTTGCAAAATACAATACAGCGTCTTACGTCTTGTACTGAAATTTCTTGTGGTGTTGTTACTACTACAGCACCGTCAGGATTTTCTATAAGTTGCGCTACCGCAAGCGGCTCATCGCCGGTGCCAGGCGGAGAGTCAATAACTAAGTAATCAAGTTCACCCCATTCAACATCTTTAATGAATTGTTTAATAACACCGTATTTGCGAGGGCCACGCCAAATAACCGCATCGTTACGTTCGGGTAGCATAAATTCAATTGACATTACATTGAGGACACCATCACCAAAGGGGATGCGTACTGGCAAAATTATATTATCACATACTTCAATCGGAGTGCGTTCAATATGCAATAACTTCGGTATACTTGGTCCATGCAGGTCAACGTCAAGTAAGCCTACGCGTTTACCTGCAAGTGCCAATGACGCCGCCAGATTAACGGCTACAGTACTTTTGCCAACGCCGCCTTTACCAGAAAGAACTAATATTTTATGTTCTATCTGACTCATTCGTGTATTTAACATATGATGGTCAAGAAGTTCTTGATCAGATACTTGTGAATGTTTTGGTTCACTTTGGCGGTGAGAATTATGATTACAATGATGTGAGTTATCGTGACTCATTTTTTAAAAAGTTCCTTTTTGCATTAATTTAAATAGTTACTGTGTTAAGAGCATCAGTTACCTGTGCCCAAAGTTTTTTAATTTCTTTGGCGATTATTGTGTTGTTATTTTCAACTATAGTGAGATTTTGGATTTGTGCTTTAGTGACAGCATCGTCGTAACTAATACGTCCGAGTATAGGAATATTACGTTGTTGTGCTTCAACTTCTATTTGGTTGCTAATTTCAAGATTAATATCAGCTTTATTAATACAGATCCCTGTTTTAACTTTCATTTGTTGACAGAGATCAATCACTCGTATGAGATCATGCAACCCTGATAGAGTTGCTTCGGTAACAATAAGTGCAAAATCAGCTAAAGTAATGCTAGCAATAACCGGGCAACCAATACCTGGCGGGCCATCACATATTATTAATTGATTGCCATTTAAACCGGCGAATGCTTTTGCTTCATGTCGTATAAGCGATACTAACTTGCCACTATTTTCTGCTGCAATATTTAAACGTGCATGAATCATTGACCCAAGACGGGTGTCAGCAATAAACCATTTACCTGTGTCGCTTAAATGTAATTCGATTGCATTTTGTGGGCAAGAATCTACGCAAACCCCGCAACCTTCACAGGAGATTGGGTCGATAATGTAATTGGCGGATTTATTTTCTGCTGGGGATGAAATTGCATCGAAACGACATCTCTCTTTACATTTATTACATTTATTACATTTTATAGGGTCAATTGTGGCAACATTACCGCCAAAAAATGACCACTGATGACGGTTATTAGGGTTTAACAGTAGATGAAGATTGGCAGCATCAACATCACAATCAACGATAAGGGCATTATCGGCTAAGGCAAATAACGAAGCGCTAATGCTAGTTTTACCCGTCCCTCCTTTTCCACTAATTACGACCAGCTCACGAATATTACGTTGATTACCAATTTGTTTGATTTGTGAAGGTAAAGTATCGTCTGTGCTGTTTGGCGCATTATTAGAAAATTCATTTATCTCGTTGCGTAGGTGCAGCTGATTTAAAGTCGCTACTGTATTTTTAAGCAGGTGAGTTATTTTAGGCAGCAAATCAGCAAATTGATTTTTTAATTCTGGTACTTTTAAAATGGCTGGTGTCCCTTGTGAATATGCACTGGCGATTGTGCGGCTATTAGGTATTGCCATAAGTACTGGTATTTTTTCGCTATTACAATAATCACGCACCTTATTATTACCAATATCGCAACGATTAATTATTACACCAAAAGGTATACCTAACTTGCGAATAGTTTCGACGGCAAGCTGTAAGTCATTTAGACCAAAAGGTGTTGGCTCAGTAACTAACAATACAAAATCACTATCTTTCACAGATTCAATAACCGGGCATGAAGTGCCTGGTGGGGCATCAATGATTATTATTTGTTTTTGTGGAGTCATTGCTAGCAATGAACGGATTACTGGAGGTGCCATTGCTTCACCAACATTCAATTTGCCTTGCAAAAACTCAACTTCACCAGCATATCCTTGCTCGATTGTTCCTATTGCGTTTGGCACTTCTTTAATTGCATTATGCAAACAAGCATAATAACAGCCACCACAGCTATGACAAAGTTTTGGGAAAGTTAAAACCTTATTAGGGAGCACTGCAATAGCTGAGTAACGGCACACCTTACTGCATTCGCCACAAAGAGTACAAACAGAAGTATTTATTTCAGGAATGAGTTGATTTACTTTTTGGTAATTATTTATTTTGGGCTTTAAGAAAATATGACCATTGGGTTCTTCAACATCACAATCAATGTACACAACTTTGTTTTGGGTTTCTGCAAAATACAACGCAAGACTTGTGGCAATTGTGGTTTTACCGGTTCCACCTTTACCGCTAGCTATAGCTATTCGCATTGGCTTGTTTAAGTCAGTCATTTACGATCAACCATTAATTCCAGCATGACTTTCAACATTAGCTGAAGTTGTAGCTTTAAGAACACCGGCTTGATAATTTGCAATTGCTTCAGACACGATACCATTACAACTTGCAATTACGTCAATGTTAGCGGCATTTAATGTTTTATATGCGTTGGGTCCAATATTGCCGGTAATTAATAACTTAGCTCCTTTTATAGCTATTGTTTGTGCGGCTTGAATTCCAGCACCGCCAGAAGAAGAAACGCTAGTATTTTCAATAGCCTCAAAACTCATATCATTTGTCTCAATAATTATAAAATATGAGCAGCGACCAAATCGTGGGTCTATAGTTGCATCTAAGGTCGGCGCAGTGGCAGTAACAGCAATTTTCATTTATTTTTCCTCGGCTTTGGTGTTATTGATAACATTGAAATTTTTTTCAATATTGTCAATTCTAGTGAAGATAGAATTTAGATTTTGCTCAAGTTTAAAAGCTAACTGCTTAAGCTCTTGACTATTTGTGGTTTCACTTTGCAATGGTATTGTAGATTTTTGAGCATTAGCAAAACTAGGATGCCAGTTTGCCTTCATTTGCCAAGCAAATCCATAGCCATAACCTTGCCACCATCTTCGGCGATAACCTATATTATAACCGCGACCATTTCCTCGTCCCCATCCTCTTCTACCTTGCCAACGACCAAAGTCGGCAAATTGATTGGTCATGGTATCAGCAACGTCATTGTTGCTTAGGCAGTTTCCCATACGACGACCGGTCATAGCGCCTTGTCCCATAGGTCCCGTTTGATCTCTTCCTGGCATATGCTTATCCTTTGTTTAAAGTTTTGCTAAGGGTTTGTTGTTTGTTTATGTTTTTTAATTTTTCCCTCGGCGTTGAATGCGATTTTGACATCTGGTTTTGTTACCACCACGACGATTAAGAAAAGCGCGCATGCGATAACGATTTTGACAACAGCCTGGCATTGAGAGTGATGGAGTGTTTAGGGTATTGTTTAAAAAAGCATTGATAACTTGATTGATATCACCTGCGATAAATCCATAGATTATAATGCCATGATCATAAAGTTGTTGGTAGAGTGCTTCTGAAATAGCGCCACAAATTATAGTGTCTACACCTAAAGCTATGAGTTTTTGAATTTTTAGATACGTATTGTTAGGAACAATGGAGACGTTTGTATGTGCGATTATATTTTGATTTTCAATGTCATAAATTGCAACTTTACGACATACGTCAAATACCGGAGAAATACGTCCATCCCATATGCTTACTGCAACTTTGGTGATGCGCCTTTTATTCATTGTGGTAAAGTAAAAGCATTAAACGTGCCAATTAATGAAATTCGTTTTATCATTCAATTAGTTCAATGATTATAGATAGATATATAAGTGTTGATATAATTGTCTATTTTTATACAGTATAAAAAATGCGACTTAACTGATTAATATAGTCTCATTAACGCTACGGTGTATGGAGAATTTTGATTTTAGGTTAGTTTAAATTCTGCTTTTATTGCAGGTGAAATTAGTTTTTTTATTATCCAGCCAAACAAAGTACAGTAACCAACAACAAGCAGGATAATAAATATTTTTATAACTAATATAATTTGTTTAAAAAGGTCTGCCTGTGGATGATCAATGGCGGCGATTTGTCCTAGCATTGACCAGTGGATTGGTAGCATTAACAACTGCAATAAGATCCCAAGAGCTAAGAGGCTAATAAACATAAGGCGCGCCCAATTATAACGCCGCAAAATACCAATTGATGAAATCAGCATTAAGATACATATAGCTAAGAAGCTGCTAGTCCAAAGTTCTAAATGTTGCATTAGCCAAATAAATACTGTTGGCAATTCAATGACCGAAGATACATATTGCATCTGAAGTAAATACGATTTGGCAATGAAGAAATGAATCGTAATATTTTGCACTAATGAGATAAATGTCGCAAATCCCGAGAGCGCGATAAAAATCCATGCGAGCGTGGTAACAAAACGCGAGGGTGGCGCTGAAGGTTGATTAGATGTTGATGAAGAATTCAAGTCATTCATTTTAGTGAATTTTTTTTATAATGTTAGAACGCAGTATGTAATTTTATACAAAGCCTGTAAACAATACAAGTTGGCATTTGTAATCTAAGGTAAATCAATTACTTCAATAGGAATATCATAACCCGAATCTGATGACAAAACCTACGTGTTTTCGCCATTGCCAATCTCTTCATAATAATCGTCTCCCCAGCATTTAACTTGCCCTATTTCAAGAAATATGCAAACGAATCGGCCCCCCCCCGCAGATAATGTTGCCAGGTACTGGTAATATTGGTGGTATTTTTTATGTGTGCTTTCTGTATGATGAGACGATATCGCGCGCTTCACATATCCTTCGCCCCAATGTCCGCTCCACCCGGTGAAGTCGTTTTCAAAACCAGAGTAGAATAAAACTGAGGGATCTTGAGCAAAAACTTTGGCCAACGCTTGCTACCCTGGTTAGTTTGTAGCGCTTACCGCCAGTGAGTGAAATACCGATCACCTTCGCTACGTTTATCCCTATTGCTGAAGCAACACACAATTGTGATGTGCGGGCAAATTCGTGCATCAGTATTTTTGGCTATATCAAAATTGACTCATGAGTATTTTTGGGCGTAGACTAATATACTAATATGAAAAACAATGGGTAAAATAATGATTTTATCGCGTAATCGCTATATATTGCCAGCAATTCGTGATGATCTTAAACACAAAATGGTGTTTGTTGGCGGCCCTCGTCAAATAGGCAAAACTACTATGGCATTGCATCTTTTAGGAGCCAATAGCAATAAATTACCCAATACATATTTAAATTGGGATATAGCTGCACATCGTCAAGCTATTTTACGTAATGAATTACCTCAGGGTAAAATATTAGTTTTTGATGAGATCCATAAATTTGCTCGTTGGCGCAGTTTAATGAAAGGATTTTACGATCAATATAGTTCAACCCGTAGTGCTCTAGTTACTGGCTCAGCTCGTCTTGATCATTACCGCAAGGGCGGTGATTCGCTAATAGGGAGATATCATTATTACAGGTTACATCCATATTCGTTGCGTGAATTGTCAACAAAGCCAACAGCAACTGATTTAGAACAATTGTTAGTTTTCGGTGGGTTTCCTGAGCCGCTAGCGTCAAACTCGCAAAGATCATGGCGACGCTGGCAGCGCGAGCGTATGGCGCGCGTGGTTTATGACGACTTACGTGATCTTGAAAAGGTAGCAGAGTTAAGCTTTATTGAGCTGCTAATAGAGGCATTACCAACACGTATTGGTTCACCACTTTCTCTACAAGCTATAAGAGAAGAGCTGCAAGTATCACATGATTCTATTAGGCGTTGGCTACAAATTCTTGAAAATTTATATGTTTGCTTTCGTATTGCACCTTTTGGAGCGCCACGTATTCGTGCGGTTAAAAAAGAACAAAAACTTTATTTTTGGGATTGGAGTCAGGCGCCAAGTGGGGGGCCACGTTTTGAAAATTTTATTGCCGCGCAATTATTAAAATATTGTCATTATATAGAAGATAGTGAAGGTTATTCTATGGAGTTACGCTTTTTACGTGATACCGACGGGCGCGAAGTGGATTTTGTGGTGGTACAAGACAAAGCGCCACTTTTTGCAGTAGAATGTAAAACCGGCGAGCGTGGGGTATCAAAAGCAGCTCGTTATTTTCGTGAGCGTACGAAAATACCTCGTTTTTACCAGGTGCATTTAGGCAAGCGTGATTTTGGTGACGAGTATAGTGATGTTAGGGTTATACCAGTATGGCGTTGGATTAATGAGTTAAAACTACCGTAAATTTCAGTAAGTTTTGTGGCGCTGTGTGACCTTTTCACTCTGCCAAAATTTTATCCTGCCGTGACGCTAACTTGTTAGCAAAGTATTGACAACGGACATTTGTAGTTGGAACGGTTGCAGAGTTGTTGGAAGTGAAGATTAACATCATATATTCTATCTGGTGTCTTAAGAAGGGCCTCAGACGCCAACATTGCTGGTGCCAGACACCAATGCTGATCACTTAAGGGAAAACTTATATAATTACAGTCTGTTACAGTTGCCCTTGGCCGCGCTTGCAACATCTCGTTCACATTCAGTAGCAGTCTTCGATAGATGCTGTATTTGCAAATAACTTTAAGTGCCGAATAACTGCCGCATTTCTCCTGTTTGCGCATGACGCTCACGAGACGTATGCAGCAGCATTGGTGCTAAACACCCATTGGCTTGGCATTATTATTCAAAATAAGACAAGCCGTGTAACCGGTTTATTGGGGTATTACACTAATAATAATCAAATAGCCCACACCCAGCACCGCAACATCAACAATCGCATGCGAAACATACGATGGCCAAATAGAACGATATCTGAGGTAGAGCCAGCTCCAAATGATCCCACCGACCAAGACACCAAAACTACCCAGTACAACAATCGATAAGGAAAAATATGAACAAAGGATAATTGTGTGATGAATGACAAAGATTACCGCCGACCCAATTACCGCAAGTTGTCCGCCAAGTAGCGTTTCCAATTTTCGAAACATAAACCAACGATAGACATATTCTTCAAGCATCGAATTAATAAGAACGGTATATGCGGCCATAGCGAGATATACGGTAGGCTTGGTCAATCCTAAAGGGCGCACCTTCTGCTGAATCAAAGAGGGATCTAGGGCGTCATGCCCAATAGCAAAATACGCTCCGACAATGATGAGAGCGATGAAGATACCCGTGATGGCGCCGATCAAAAGTCCACCGCGACGTGGGGGTGACCAACTCAAAGGTTGTTTGTCTAAAAATATGTGCCAGAGCACAGGTAGGCCAAAAAGCCATATTTTGGCAAAAGCCCAAAGTACTGTGCCAAGCGCACTTTCTTTAAATGTTAAACCTACAAGAACTCCAAGACTTGGCGCTGGCACTATGAGACAGAGTGCCCACACTGCTGACCATCGACGGCTCCCTGATGTGGTATTTATTGAGTTATTGGGCACTTTTTTAGAAATTGTTGTGGTTCTTCTCTTAAACATCTTTAGTCCTTATGCCATCGATACCGGCCCTAATGATAGGGGCGCAGATTGAGGTGGTGTGACCACGGGCGCTTACTCGACTGTCAGATACTTTATCTTCCTTATGTTTTGAACTTTAAGCAGTATACATAATAAAAACATTATTAATAATGGGGAATATTATGCGGCGGCCTTCAAAAAAAGCTCTAGTATATTTTATTCAGAATTTATCTCTACAATAGTTGGTGGTATTGGCGCTATTGTAACTAGCGCAGTAGCAGCACTTAATGCCTATTAGGCGATGAGCAGAACTTCTTATGGGACCCCTTCGTGTTTTAAATGATAAGTCGCCTAGTGCTGCAAATCGTGCCACCAATCAACAGCCTTGGGATCTATCGCGACTTACAGACGAAGAACTAAACGAGCTTGATGAGCATGGCGATAAAAGCCAAACCGCAAGCCTTAACAGCGTTAGCATCAAGAAAAGTGGCGATGTTTGGTATGAGCTTGGATACTATTCAAATATCTTTGTTTAATAGTGCTAACGCTTTGCTTGTGAGTTTGTATTGCTGCAGACGACTAGTAGGTTTGTCAGGCAAGGTTGGCTCTATCAAGTTGGCACCAAGGGCTGGATCAATATAATGTTCTCGTAAATGCCTACGGTCTTTAAGTTTAAAATGGTTACGGATTGCTGCATTACCAAGCGGTCCAGTATTTTGTAGCAATTTTAATAAAGCAGCCACTGGTGGGGTGACTGGTGGGGTAATAGCGTAGGTCATTGTTGTTGATGCTTGGTCAATTTGTGGTGAGTAGGTAAACTGTGTCCATAAACCGCTGCCCTCGTAACGAAACTGAGGGCGATTAATACCAGCGTTTTTGCATGCAGTTATCATGCGTTCAATACCACGACCCCATGCTTCGATCATGCCCGCGCGAAAAAATGCATTGGCTATGTCAGGGTTATAAGGCTGCGATGGGTGCGGGCCTTTTAGTTTTTTTACGGTCCAGTCTGTTGGTAATTCGCCGCTGTTCCATAGCATTATTTTGTTATCGTACACGCTAATTTGAATCGGTGTCACCGACTAATATTCTACTTAGCTAAATTTTAGTATCATGACTTATCATGCTGGTCTTCGTGCAAATGCTCATGTTCTTTAAAACGCTTTTCAACAAGATAAACATGCGCTTGCGCATCTTCGTAATAGCTCTCAACCAGGCGCGCTAATTCACCAAGCATTTGCAGACATTTGCGATATTGCTTTAGTAAGTATGCAACTGCTTGTTGGTAGCGGGAGCAGGCGCAACTTTGTGTGCGTGCGTTAGTTTTAATCTTGATGCGGCTTGAAGTCTGAGCGCTAACTGTTTGGGTTCGTCTTGTTGTTTGAGCGCGGCAAGCAGGGCTTTTGCTGGTGTTTTTGTTGCTGCGATCGCTTGTGCGCTTAGTTTTACGTGAAGACGACTTGACTCTAGATACACGACGAGTTTGATCACTCATTAGGTTTTACGGCCTCCATAACAGGCATGTGAAACTTAGAGGGGCATTGCGGGTGCAACCGTAATGTTCCTCGCTTAAAGAAGTTTATTTATTCGTGTTGGTTTTTATTCGATGATTCCCCCCTTTATATAATTGATTGCTTAGTAATGAATGTAAGTCTGATCATGCTGATGGTGATCTGTCAATGATAAATCATGTTTTTATGTTAATTTGTTTAGGTGTATTTGTACTTATTGTCGCTAATAATTCGGTATAACATCATACCCGCAAAAAAATTACACCGTCATACCCGCGAATGCGGGTATCTAGGAGCAATAATCGAATATAATTAAAATAAATAGAGCCAAGATTGCCGTTTGCGCAGTAATGACGAAGCAAAAACGGGACATTAATATTTATAAGCTATGAAGCTTAATTGACTTATTGCCAAAACGAGCAACTATTTCTAAATCGCCATCAAGCGCTTTGACATATTTACGAAGAGTCGATACAAGATGGTCATCACGACGCTCAAGACGCGATAATTCACTTTGAGCAATTTCCATCGCTTGCGCTACTTCGACTTGAGTCTTACCCGACATCTCACGCAGCTCACGAATATCCATTTCGAGTAATTTGTCACTAACAAATTTTTTACTCGCAGCTTTCATTTCTCTCGCGCAGGCCGCAAGACAACATACTGCTACAGTTACGCGTGAGGAGCTCCTTCGCCGTGCTCAACTACGCTGTGATTTTGGCGCTGTTGCACGTAAGCATCCTGTTGACTCGGCGATAGAAGTTTCACGAACTTCTGCAGTTACGACAATTGTCGCAGATGTAAACAGGTGTGCAGATACGGCGAAGCCACTCATTATTGAGGGCCCACCAGGTCAAGGGAAATCTTGGGTTTGTAAACAAGTACTAGAAAATCTTAAGTCAAACGATTGGTTAATTGCTGAACATTATTGCTTCCTTGGTGATGGAGACACTGATCGCAACGAACGTGTATTAACTGAAGCAGTAATTGGTAGTTTGCTTGGTCGACTTGCAGAAGCTGAACCCGAGATTGTAGAATCCCGCAGACCTATACTTGCGGCTGATGAAGCTGCCTTACGCCAAGCAATAAACCAAGCATTATACAATCAACCCAATAGGCGCATAGCTCTGGTAATTGATGGTCTCGACCATGTTACTCGCGTGATAGGGGCGACAATCAGTAGGCCAGATCCTGCCCAGTTACTTGCAACAGCACTCGCTGAATTAGAGTTGCCACCCGGCTGTGTTCTGGTGGTTTTAAGCCAGCCTGGTGTGCATCTGCAGCCACTGCAGAACATAGGCGCTAAAACGGTTAAATTACCGCCACTAGATGCTAGTGATCTGCAGGTATTATGTGAGCGTTTAGAAATATTTTCGATGCTGGATATCAATGACCAGCCAACGGTTGATGAGTTTGTTTCTGCACTGATGGAGCGTACAAATGGTAATGCTTTGTATGCTACCTATCTTTGCCGCGAAACGCTCAGGTCATCTATTGCCCATGTTGATCTTGTGTCAGCAATAAAAGCATTCCCACCATTCGATGGTACACTTGAAACATATTACAAATATTTGATTGATCCATTGGGCGACAGTGCGCGTTTTGTCGCCCAAATGGTGGCCCTGTTAGAATTCGCTGTTACTCGTAATGACCTTGGCGAGATCGCTCCCGAGTATGCCCACCACATCGACGCAGCAGTTGCAGCTTTAGGCCCAGTTCTTGTTGAATCGGCAGCGCAAGGAGGCATCCGTGTTTATCATGAGTCGTTTGCGCGTTTTGTACGTAGTCCGCTTGAAAATAATAACGCAGGTAAACATGCGCTTCTAAAAAAGGCGCAGGATTGGCTTAGCCACAAGGGTATCTTTCAAGATGCCAGAGCCTTTCGTTTTCTCTTGCTGCTTTGCAGGCGATTAGGGACAGACTATGAAGTATTAAGAATTGTTGATGAAACTTTCGTTTCAAAAGCTATCCAGAATGGCTTCTTCGCGGGTGCCATTAAGGCTAATCTGGCTGTAGCAGTTTATTGTGCGGCGCGTATAAAAGACTGGCCTTCAGTAGTCCGTTGCGTGGAGCTAGCTCGTGCCGCCGAAACCTACGAGAATGAACGTCTAGATAATCTCATCGAGTATGCCGACGTGCCAATTGCTTTGCTTGGTTCTAATATTTTTGCCGAAAGACTTCTCTTTGATGATCAGCCGACGGTGCCACCACGAGCAGGTCTTTTGTTGTGTGCAGCCATTGATGCGGCTGGAGCTACAGCGCCATGGCCAGAATACCTTGAGGCATTTACCAAGGTGGCTGTAAATGACAACACTAGCTACGGTGCAGACTCGGATCGCCAGGTCGCAATAGCTAAGCTTCGAGGTAAACTGCGTACGACTACAAAACCAGACTGGACTAAGTACGCAAATTGGATCACGCAAAATGCCCTAGTATCCCAATTAGTTTTTAATGCTGTACGCGATACACATGGCATCTTGGGAGTTAGGCAATTAGCCGAGGCGCTCAACGATGCTAACTTTTGGCTTATTTATGCCGAACATATGGCGATTGCCGAAGACAGTGAGTCTCGCGTTGAAGCTCAACAAATTGCGCGACGAGCGCTCTCGGCTGATGTTGCGCCTGGCACGGTTCATCGCTTTATTGCCCTAGGCCTAAAATCGTGTGACATCCGGACAGGCAGGATTACAAATAATCGTGATGAATTTTTCACGCTTACTAGTCAGATCCAGCAGTCGCGAGGCAACAATAGCCCTGAGAATGTTTGTACTTGGCTCGATGGGTGCGCAATCGCTGCTCATGCAGCCCCCGATCTACTTCAAGAAGTCGCTTCTCGAATTAGATCGCCAGGATGGTACCCTTGTTGGCTGCGGTTCGCCGTTGCGCTTTGTTCTGCCGAGGCGGCAAAGTCAAATCAGAGCAAGGCTGCACTTCAAGCTCTGAAACTTCTCACCGAAGAGCGCGGTCCTTTTGTCGGTGATCCGAGGGCATGCGATCTTTACCAACTTCACGGAATCATTGCTGATACTTTATACCGAGCAACCAAATTGATAGATGACGCAGAATGGCCAGCTGCCATAGAAACACTTCGGCGTGTCAGTAGCCAGATATCATTCACGCTCTCTGGAGAATTGGGCGGCCCTGTGCCCGCTGATCTGTTACTAGCGATTGCTGTTGATGGCACAACACCTACTCGTCATGCTGTTACCAAGGAAGTTATAGACTGGTTCCAAAGTGAACAAATACCGGGTAATTACTACTCTGACATAGTTAACTTTCATCTTGCTGCATCTCGTTATGCCTTATCATGTAATGACCCTGCACTGGCTTGTGAAAATTGGCATCGGGCAGCCAAGTTGCTTTCAGCTTATGGAGGGCACAAAGATATTACAATCTATGAGTTACTCTATTCAGTAGAAACACTTATTGATTTGAATATCCCACAAACACGCCAACGGCTTCAGTTTTTGCAGCCGCTCTGTAAGCGTGTAGTAAGACACACTGACAAGGATGAAACCCGCGCTGCGCCAGGTCATTGGTGGAAATTGCTTGCGGCAGCAGACCCTAATGCGGCTGCAAAAACTATTGCTACAAAACTCCTAAGTGACTGTAACCAGCCAGATGATCTTCTTGAAACCGCACGTTATGAATTATGGCAGGCACATTTTCAGTTGGCTGACCCTATGGTAGCGGGAGCTTTGCGCCTCACTCTAGATACTGGGCTGAGTAAATATGATTATGAAGCACTAAATCGCCTGACCGACTATTTATCTTCTTATACCTCTTACAGTAATAAATTGTTGTAGACATGCCAATTAGAAACTGAGCCAAATGGTAATCAGAAAGTGAGCCACCCCTAGCGCATACAGCATCGGTCAAGTTTGTTGAGCTACTGCGAGTTGGTATACACCTGCCTACCTTAAGCGGTCTCGTCCCTCCACCGCTCGAAATATCTACGGATATTACTATGCGGCTTCAGTCCTCGGGCGCTTAAGTCGGCGACGGTCTATCAACTCTCGTTTACGTTCAACCTACTTAACCGACGCTGTAGCTGTTGCATGTAATTTAAGTCCTAGCGCGTTAATTACTTTTAAAATGGTATCGAACCCAGGGCTTCGATCTCCGGATAATGCTTTATACAGGCTTTCTCTTGATAGACCTGCTTGTTTTGCAACATTTGACATTCCTTGAGCGCGAGCAATATCACCTAGCGCTTTTGCAATAAAAGCTGCATCGCCATTAGATTCTTCAAAAGCTGCTTCAAGATATGCAGCCATTTCATATTCATCTCGAAGATGTTCAGAAACATCATAATTTGATATGATGCTTTTTCTTTTCATTTTGTTTCTCCTTCTACTAACTGCGCGAGCATTTTTGCCTTTTTAATATCTCTTGACTGAGTTTGTTTTGTTCCTCCAGCCAGAAGAATTATTATTATTGCTCCATATTTTTTTAAGTACACCCTATATCCAGGCCCATAATTAATACGTAGCTCTGAAACACCGTCACCGACTGATTTTATATCACCAGGATTGCCTGATTTAAGCCGCTCAATGCGTACTTGTATTCTAGCACGCGCTCGTAAATCTTTGAGTTCGTCAATCCAGTCAGCAAACTCGTTTGTTTTGCGAAGCTCCATATTATTATTTATTGTAGCCAGCTGGCTACAATTTGTAAACATATTTTTGTATTTAAGATTTGGTGTCAGAAACTGACATCTGAGCGCACTTA